>NZ_JASGSR010000104.1:0-28336 GCF_040446015.1 Bradyrhizobium sp. INPA03-11B | reverse complement strand
GTGCACCATCTTCGCGGTCACCTGTTCAGTCCAGCTTCGTCGCCCTTCCGCTAGTCCGCGTCTGCGATGGGGGCGGATTTTGCGTACCAATTCCCAATCACGCCGCCGGCAGCGCAAGCCGCTCGATGGTTTGGATATGCCGCGCGAGCAGGCTGCAGGCCTGCTCGATGTTGCGGGCGCGCAGCGCCTGCAGGATCATGCGATGATCCTGGCTCGGCCGCGGCCGCCAGCCGGCGTTGCGCGCCATCGCGAACACCAGGCGTGAATTCGCCAGCTGCAGCCCGTCGAGGCTGGCGAGCAGCCGCGGCATCGCGCAAGGCGCGACCAGCGCGTAATGAAAGGCGCGATTGGCCATCTCGAATTCCTGCACCGTCTCGGCATTGTCGCCTTCGACCAGCGCGACCTCGATCCGTGCCAGATGGGCCGATGTGAATTTCGGTGCGGCATTGCGCAACGCGACCACCTCGAGCGCGGCGCGCATCTCGGCGATCTCCTTCACCGACTTGGTGTCGAGCGGCGCAACCCGCACCCCGCGGCGCGGCACCGCAACGACGAGGTGCTGCGCCTCCAATTGCCTGAAGGCCTCGCGCACCGGGACGTGGCTGGAGTGGAATTCGCGCGCGACATGGTCCTGCCGCAGCGGCGCATCCGGCGCCAAGGTGCCGCTGATGATGCGCTCGCCGATCGCTTCGGCGATGCGCCCGGCGGTGGTCGTATTCTCGCCCTCGTCCATCATAGATTATCTATCATAAAAACGAGTGCGCTCTCGCGGAGCCTCGGCTAGCATCATCCTAAGTCCAAGATCATAGATAATATACCAGATTATCTATGATTCCAGCAAGAAGGCAAGCCAGATGGTTGATGTCGTAGAGATCGAACGGACCGAGAGCCGCACCAGCGTAGCGCCCCACAAGCGCTGGGAGCGTGCCGAAGCTGAAGCGCTCTATAATTTGCCGTTAGCGGACCTGATGTTCCAGGCGCAGGGCGTTCATCGCGCCAACTTCAATCCGAACCACGTCGAAACCGCGAGCCTGCTCAGCATCAAGACCGGCGGCTGTCCGGAAGACTGCGGCTACTGCTCCCAGAGCGCGCAATACGACACCGGCCTGAAGGCGACGCGCCTGATGCCGCGGGACGAGGTGGTCGCGGTGGCGCAGCGCGCCAAGGACGCCGGCGCCACCCGCTTCTGCATGGCCGCGGCCTGGCGCAGTCCCAAGGACCGCGATCTCGACCAGGTCTGCGACATGGTCAGCGCGGTGAAGGGGCTCGGCATGGAGACCTGCGTCACGCTCGGCATGCTGACGCCTGATCAGGCCGAGCGCCTCTCCGAGGCCGGGCTCGATTTCTACAACCACAACGTCGATACCTCGCCGGAGTATTACGACAAGATCATCACCACCCGCACCTTGCAGGACCGCATCGATACGCTGGCGCATGTGCGCGATGCCGGCATCAAGGTCTGCTGCGGCGGCATCATCGGCATGGGTGAACAGGTCGACGACCGGCTCGGTATGCTGATGCTGCTCGCCAACCTCCCCAGCCATCCCGAAAGCGTGCCGATCAATCTGTGGAACGAGGTCAAGGGCGTGCCGGTCAACGACACCGCGGAGCGTCCCGATCCGATCGCGTTGGTGCGATTGGTCGCCACCGCACGGATCATGATGCCGAACAGCGTGGTGCGGCTGTCGGCCGGACGGCAATACATGACCGATGAGCTGCAGGCGCTGTGCTTCCTGGCCGGCGCGAACTCGATCTTCATCGGCGACGTGCTGCTGACCACCAAGAACCCGCAGCGCGACCGCGACGCCGATCTGCTGGATCGGCTTGGCATCAATTCCGCCCTCGCCTGACCGTAGCCTCCGGCACGCGCGCGGCGGCATTCGCCGCGCGACCAACTGCAAATCTGTGAGTGAAGCATGAGCGCAATCCATGCGGCCAACGCCGCTGATTACGCCGCGGCCTTGCACGCCCTGAGCAAGGACGATCGGCTGCGCGGCCTCAAGCCGCGCGCGGGCATCGATTTCGTCTCGAACGACTACCTGGCGCTCGCGAATGCGCCGCGCATCAAGCAGGCGGTCGCGGCGGCACTCGCAGCCGGCACGCCGATCGGCGCCGGCGGGTCGCGGCTTTTGCGCGGCAATTGCGAGGAGCACGAACGGCTGGAGGCGGAGGCCGCCGCGTTCTTCCGCGCCGAGACCGCATTGTTCTTCGGCGGCGGCTATGTCGCCAATTTTGCCGTGCTGACGACGCTGCCGCAGCGCGGCGATTTGCTCGTGCTCGATGCGCTGGTGCATGCGAGCATCCATGAAGGCGCGCGGGCCGGCCGGGCCGAATTCCGGTTCAGCGAACACAATAGTCCGCAGTCGGTCGAAGACACCATTCGCGGCTGGCGCGCCGAGGGCGGAACGGGCCGGGTCTGGATCGTGGTCGAAAGCGTCTACAGCATGGACGGCGATCTCGCGCCGCTCTCCGATCTCGTCGTCATCGCCGAGCGGCACGACGCGTTCCTGATGGTGGACGAGGCGCACGGCACCGGCGTCTATGGCGAGCAGGGACGCGGGCTGACGGCGCCCTATGAGGGCCGCGAGAATCTCGTGATCGTTCATACCTGCGGCAAGGCGCTGGGCGTCGCGGGTGCGCTGGTCACGGCCCCGACGGTGCTGCGCGACTTCATGGTCAATCGCTGCCGCCCCTTCATCTTCGCCACCGCGCCGTCGCCGCTCACGGCGGTTGCCGTGCGCGAGGCGCTGTTGATCCTGCAGCAGGAACCTGAGCATCAACAGCGCCTGGCGAGCCTTGTCGCATTCACCCATCGCGAGCTCGATCGGCGCGGCTGGCACAGCCCGTCGCGCTCGCAGATCGTGCCCTATATCGTCGGTAACAATGCGCGCGCGATGCAGCTCGCATCTGCGCTGCAGGCGCGCGGCTTCGACGTCAGAGGCATCAGGCCGCCGACCGTGCCGGCGGGCACGGCCCGATTGCGGATTGCGCTGACCCTCAATGTCGACGAGGACGACGTGCGCGCGCTGCTCGACGCGCTCGTCGCGGAGACCAACGGATGGCCGCAATGACCGGCCGGATCGTGGTGACCGGAACCGACACCGGGATCGGCAAGACGGTGTTCTCCGCGGGGCTCGTGAATCTTCTCGGCGCGCGCTACTGGAAACCGGTCCAGTCCGGCCTCGACGAGGAGACCGATGCGCGACTGGTGGCGCGGCTTGGCAATCTCCCGGCCGATCGCATCGTGCCGGAACGCTACCGGCTTCGCACGCCGGCTTCACCGCATCAATCCGCCGCGATCGACGGCGTGCGCATCGACCCCGCCGCGCTCGCCGTGCCCGACATCTCGGACCGGCCGTTGGTGATCGAGGGCGCCGGCGGGCTGATGGTTCCGCTGAATAGCGATACCCTCTACATCGACATCTTCGAGCGATGGCGGCTGCCGGTCGTGCTCTGCGCCCGCACCGCGCTCGGCACCATCAATCATTCGCTGCTGTCTGTCGAGGCGCTGCGCAAGCGCCGGATCGACATTCTCGGGATCGCATTCATCGGCGAGAGCAATCCCGAGAGCGAGCGCGCCATCTGCGATTTTGGACAGGTGCGCCGGTTGGGCCGGTTGCCCCGGCTTTCACGGCTCACGGAGGACACGCTGCGCATAGCGTTCGAGGCATCGTTCCGGCGCGAAGATTTCAACCCATGATGTCTTCTCGCAAGTCGCCGATCTGGCACCCGTTCACCCAGCACGCGCTGCACGGCGAGATGACAAGGGTCGTGCGCGGCGAGGGCGCCTATCTCTACACCGCGGATGACCGCCGCATCATCGATGCGATCGCGTCCTGGTGGGTGGTGACCCATGGCCATTGCCATCCGCACATCGTGCGCGCGATCCAGGAGCAGGCGGAAAAACTCAATCAGATCATCTTTGCCGGGCATACCCACGACCCGGCCGAAGCGGTCGCCGCGCAGCTCCTGCAGCTTGCACCTGATAACCTCGACTACGTGTTCTTCTCCGACTCTGGCTCGACCAGTGTGGAAGTGGCGCTGAAGATGGCGCTCGGCTACTGGCACAACATCGGCGTGCCGCGCACGCGGATCATCGTGATGGAGCATTCCTACCATGGTGACACGGTAGGGACGATGTCGGTCGGCGCGCGCGGCGTCTTCAATAAGGCTTACGAGCCGCTGCTGTTCGATGTCGCGTCAGTCCCGTTTCCAGTAGCCGGCCGCGAGCAGGCGACGCTCGATGCGCTCCAAGCCGCGTGCAGGAGCGAAACGGCGGCAGCGTTCATCGTCGAGCCGCTGATCCTGGGTGCGGGCGGGATGCTGATGTATCCGCCCCGGGTGTTGAAAGAGATGAAGCGCATCTGCGAGGCCCATAATGTGCTGTTCATCGCCGACGAGGTGATGACCGGCTGGGGCCGGACCGGCACCTTGTTCGCGTGCGAACAGGCCGATGTCAGCCCGGATATCGCCTGTTACTCAAAGGGCCTCACCGGCGGATCGTTGCCGCTCGCGGTGACGCTGTGCCGCGCCGAGATCTACGATGCGCATTATTCCAATGATCGTTCGCGGACTTTCTTCCATTCCAGTTCCTATACGGCGAACCCGGTCGCCTGCGCCGCGGCCAGGGCGAACCTCGAACTCTGGCAACACGGCGCGGGCGATCGCGTCGCCTCGGTCGCCGCGATGCAGGAGCGCCTGATCGCGCCATTCCGTGCCAACCCGCGCTTTGAAAACGTCCGCCACACCGGGACCATCACCGCACTTGATCTGAAGGCAAGCGATGCCGGCTATCTCGCAGGCATCGGGCCGAAGCTTCAGGCTTTCTTCCAACGCAGAGACCTGCTGCTGCGGCCGCTGGGCAATACGATCTACGTCATGCCGCCTTACTGCGTCACGGAGGCCGACCTCGAGGAAATCTACGCCGCGATCGGGGATGCGGCCGACGAACTGACGTGACGCCGCCGCCCCGAGCGAAACGTCGAACGTCTATATTGTTGAAATTCCGACATAATTATCCTGCGGACGACGCGGTCGCGGCACGCGCCGGGCGCGAAGTTTTGTCCGGCGCTGATGTGAAATCACGCGATCTCCTGCTAGATTTGCAGCAACCCGATCGGCTTCGCAGGTCCAGTCCTTCAGGAGACAGGTGGAGCGGAGGCGGGACGCGTGGTCGTTCGCAACCATCCGCGTGCGCTCATTGTTGAAGGACCATTCGCAACTCCATGTCCGATCGCCAGCCCATCGTCAGCGATCCCGCGACCATCCGCGCACGCGCCATGGAAACGCTGCTGGAGCGCCTGGAGGATCTCTGCGAAGGCGCCATCGCGATCGATCGCGACGGGCGCGTCGTCTACGTCAACGAAAAATACCTTCACTCGCTTCGGCTTGGCCATGTCTCCGAGGCGATCGGGCGTCCCATCGAGGAGATCATCCCGAACAGCCTGATGCGCCGCGTGGCCGAGACCGGTGAACCGATCCTTCTGGATATCATGGAGCTCGGCGGCGAGCAGCTCGTGGTGACGCGCATGCCGATCGAGGACGAGAACAGGAACGTCATCGGCGCGATCGGCTTCGTGCTGTCGGACCGTCTTGACAATTTGAAGCCGCTGATCGCGCGGATGGGCCAACTCGAAAGCGACCTCAGGCTGGCGAAACGGCAATTGTCGCAACCGCGCAGCGCCCGGTTCACCTTCGACGACTATGTCGGCAACACCGAGCGCATCGGACGAGCCAAGGAACTCGCCCGCCGGGCGGCGCGCCAAAGCGTGACGGTGCTGCTGACCGGTGAAACCGGAACCGGCAAGGAATTGCTGGCGCAGGCGATCCACAATGCTTCGGCGCGCGCCGAAAAGCCTTTCGTCAGCGTCAACGTCGCCGCCATCCCGGATACGCTGATCGAGTCCGAGTTCTTCGGCACGGTGCCGGGCGCCTATACCGGCGCCGACCGCAAAGGTCGGGACGGCAAGTTCCGGAGCGCCGATGGCGGCACGCTGTTCCTCGACGAAATCGGTGAAATGCCATTGCAGCTGCAAAGCAAGCTGCTGCGGGTGTTGCAGGAGCGGGAAATCGAGCCGGTTGGGTCCGACAAGGTCACGAAAGTCGATGTTCGCGTCATTGCTGCAACCAACGTCGATCTGCAGAAGCGCGTCAACGAAGGCACGTTCCGGGCAGACCTTTTCTACCGCCTCAACGTGCTCACGATCGCCCTGCCGCCGTTGCGCGATTGCGCCGGCGATCTCCCGGAAATCTGTGCGAGGCTGCTGGATGACATCGTCCGGTCCGGCGATTACCTCAACGCGAAGCTCACACCGTCGGGCCTCGCCGCGCTCGCCTGCTACGATTGGCCTGGAAACGTCCGTGAGCTGCGCAACGTGCTGGAGCGCGCGCTGATTCTCAGCGACTCCGGTCGTCTCGTCGGTGATGATTTCGCCCGCATCCTGTCCGTGGGCGCCGAGGGGCGGGCCGCCGTGCCGTCGCCTTCGGCCGGGACGGTGATTCCCTACGCGCAGGCCGAAGCGGAGTTCGAAAAGCGGACGCTTGAAAGCGCGCTTCAGGCCGCCAACGGGCAGATTGCGGAAGCCGCCCGGATGCTGCGCATCTCGCGCGCCACGTTCTACAAGAAGCTCGCCAAGTTCGGTCTCGCCCAATCGGATGCGTCAGCCGTCTGAGTTCTGAGACGTCCACGCGTCTTGAGTCTCAGACTGTAGACATCAATCGATCCGCGCGCGCACCACCGGCCAGCACGAACTGCCCGGTTTTTCAGCCATTTGATGCAATGCGAGGCAATTTGGCCCGGGCTTTGCTCTGCTCTCGGACGACGCATCGCGCATGCGCAAAAAAGAACAACTACCGGGAGAGAAACAGATGAGCTTTCTGGTCGCGCTGGCCGCGCTCGTTTTCCTGATGTTCGTCGCCTATCGCGGCTTCAGCGTCATCCTGTTCGCGCCGGTCGCCGCGCTTGGCGCGGTGCTGCTGACCGATCCGGGCGCAGTGCCGGCCGCCTTCACCGGTCTGTTCATGGACAAGATGGTCGGCTTCGCGAAGCTATACTTTCCGGTGTTCCTGCTCGGCGCGGTTTTCGGCAAGGTGATCGAGCTCTCCGGCTTCTCCAAATCGATCGTGGCGGCGGTGATTGGCCTCGTCGGCAGCCAGCGCGCGATGCTGGCGATCGTGCTGGTCTGCGCGGTGCTCACCTATGGCGGCGTCTCCTTGTTCGTCGTGGTGTTCGCCGCCTATCCCTTCGCCGCCGAGATGTTCCGGGCCGGCAATATTCCAAAGCGCCTGATTCCCGGCACGATCGCGCTCGGCGCCTTTTCCTTCACCATGGATTCGCTGCCGTTCAGCCCGCAGATCCAGAACATCATTCCGACCACCTACTTCAAGACCACCAACGGCGCGGCGCCGATCCTCGGTACGATTGGTGCGATCTTCATCCTCGTGTTCGGCCTGCTCTATCTCGAATGGCGCCGACGTCAGGCGGCTATCGCCGGCGAGGGCTATGGTGAAGGACACAGCAATGAGCCGCCGCCGGTCGATACCACGGAGCTGGCGCCGGCGTTGGTCGCCTTTCTGCCGCTGATCGTAGTGTTCGCGGTCAACCTGCTGCTCGGCGGCTTTCCCGGCGTGTTCGGCGGCTTGATCGAGCGGGCGTATGGCACAAGCTACGATCTGACGCTTGCGCTCGACCATTCGATTGTCACGCCGATCGCCAGCATCAAGGCGATCTGGGCAGTGGAGGGCGCGCTGATCGCGGGCATTCTGACGGTGTTCGCATTCGCGTTTCCAAAATTGAAAAAGACCTTCGCCGAGGGCAGCAAGGCCGCGGTCGGCGGTGCGCTGCTGGCGGCGATGAACACCGCGTCCGAATACGGCTTCGGCGGCGTGATCGCGGCGCTTCCCGGCTTCATCGTCATCAAGGATACACTGAAATCCATTCCGAATCCGCTCGTCAACGAAGCCATCACCGTCACCTCGCTCGCCGGCATCACCGGCTCAGCCTCGGGCGGCATGTCGATTGCGCTCGCCGCCATGGCGAAGGATTTCGTCGCCATGGCCGAGGCGGCGCACATCCCGCCCGAGGTACTGCACCGCGTCGCGTCGATGGCGAGCGGCGGCATGGACACGCTGCCGCACAATGGCGCCGTCATCACCCTGCTCGCGGTGACCGGGCTGACCCACCAGCAGTCCTACAGGGACATCTTTGCGGTAACCTGCCTGAAGACGCTGGCGGTGTTCTTCGTGATCGCGGTCTATTACGTCACCGGGCTAGTCTAGCGGCCGTTCCCGATTGAATCGGAACGAGGCCTGGCTTGTTGCTTTTTACGCGTTTTCTTCGCGCGAGCCGGCGTCCATCCCGCATCGAATGCGAGACAGGCTTCGCCGTAGAACGCGCCAATAATCGGGAGGAATGACATGAGCCAGCATCCGGCGCTGTCCTATCTGCGTACGACGGAGAAGGGCAAGATCGTTACGGCCGCCGAAGCCGTGCGTTTGATCCACGATGGTGACACGGTCGCGACCGGCGGTTTTGTCGGCATCGGCTTTGCCGAAGAGATCGCCCTCGCGCTGGAGGAGCTCTATCTCGCCAACGAAACCGACGCGCCCTATGCGCAGGGCAAGCCTCGCAACCTCACGCTGGTCTATGCGGCGGGACAGGGAGACGGCAAGCACCGCGGTCTCAACCATTTCGCACATGAGGGGCTGGTCCGCCGCGTGATCGGCGGCCATTGGGGGCTCGCACCCAAATTGCAGCAACTGGCGATCGCAAATCAGATCGAGGCCTATAATCTGCCGCAAGGCGTCATCACCCATCTGTTCCGCGATATCGCCGCGCGTCGTCCCGGCCACGTTTCACGCGTCGGCATCGGCACCTTCGTCGATCCGCGCCAGGGCGGTGGCAAGCTCAACGCCCGCACCGTCGATGAGTTGGTCGAGCTGGTCACGCTCGGCGGCGAGGAGTGCTTGTTCTACAAGGCCTTTCCCATCGACGTTGGGATCATCCGTGCCACCACCGGCGATGCCGACGGCAATCTCACGATGGAAAAGGAAGCGCTGACGCTGGAGGCGCTGGCGATCGCCATGGCGGCGCATAATTCCGGCGGCATTGTCATCGCCCAGGTCGAGCGCGTCGCAGAAAGCGGCAGCCTCAATCCGCGCCAGGTGAAAATCCCCGGCATCCTCGTCGATTGCGTGGTGGTGGCGAAGCCGGAAAACCATTGGCAGACCTTCGGCACGCATTACAATCCGGCCTATAGCGGGGAGATCAGGCTGCGCGCCGGCTCGCTGCCGCCGATGCCGATGAGCGAGCGCAAGATCATCGCGCGCCGGGCGGCATTCGAGCTCAAGGCCAACAGCGTCGTCAATCTCGGCATCGGCATGCCCGAGGGTATCGCCTCCGTTGCCAACGAAGAGCGGGTCATCGACTTGATCACGCTGACAGCCGAGCCCGGCGTGATCGGCGGCGTGCCGGCGAGCGGGATCGATTTCGGTGCCGCCGTCAACACGCAGGCGGTGATCGACCAGCCCTATCAGTTCGATTTCTATGACGGCGGCGGTCTCGATGCTGCGTTCCTCGGTCTTGCCCAGGTCGATCGCGCCGGCGATCTCAACGTCAGCAAATTTGGTCCCAAGCTCGCCGGTGCCGGAGGCTTCATCAACATCAGCCAGAACGCCAAGAAGGTGATTTTCGTCGGCACGTTTGGTGCGGGACGCCAGCGCATCGGCGTAGCCGACGGCAAGCTGGTCATCGCCGAAGAAGCGCAGGCCCGCAAATTCGTCGAGGCCGTCGAGCATGTGACGTTCAGCGGAGCGGTTGCCGCCAGGCGTGGGCAGACCGTGCACTACGTCACCGAGCGCTGCGTGCTTGCGCTGACCGAAGGCGGGCTCGAGCTGATCGAGGTTGCGCCCGGCATCGATATCGAGCGCGACATCCTCGCCCTGATGGATTTCAGACCGCTGATCCCGCGCGATCCAGCCTTGATGGATGCCCGGATCTTCCGCGACGGCCCGATGGATTTGCGCAGCGACCTGTTGACGCTTCCGCTCGATCGACGCTTCACGCTGGACCAGCAGCAGAACCTGTTCTTCGTCAACCTGGAGCGCTTCGCGCTGCGCAGCAGGGCCGACATCGATGCGATCGCGCGCGCCGTCGAGGCCAACCTCGGCAGCCTCGATCGCCGCGTCTATGCAATCGTCAACTACGACAACTTCTCGATTGTCCCCGAGTTGCTCGACGAATATTCGGCGATGGTGCAAGGTTTGACCGACCGCTTCTATTCCGGCGTCTCCCGTTACACCACGTCGGGCTTCCTTCGCATCAAGCTCGGCGAAGCGCTGGAACGGCGCGGCGTCGCCGCACATATTTTTGAAAGCGCGGAAGACGCGCGGTCGGATTGGCGAAATGTCGAAGCCGGGCTCGCCCCGTAGCCGGACCGAAACGGGCACGCGGCGGGATAAGCCGCCAGAAGCCGGCGGCGGAAATTGCCTCCGTCGCCGCAGCGATAGGCTGCGATCTGTCCCTTGCTCTCGCGGGCAGCGTTTCCGCTGGCGGAGCGGTCACGGGCATTGCCAGGATCGGGATCCGGTTTCATACTCCGGTACAAGCCGCAGGCAACCAGCTAACCTGACGGTACGACCAACCCGAAGAATGAAAGAGACAAAACCGGGTTGCTGAAAAGCGGAGAGACGGCGATGTCGTTTCGTCTCGCATTTGCCCTTGTGTCCGTAGCGGCGCTGCTCGTTGATCCGACTGACGCTGTGTCGCAGGACATGCTGCGCGGGGTCGATCTCAACGGTCCCGATATGACGGCGTCGGAAATGACGCGCGCCGAGGTCGACGCGCTCCTCAAGGCGGTGCCTCAAGGGGACCGAAATTCTGCAGATTTGGAGGGTAAGCGACTGTCGCACCTCGATCTCTCGGGCCTCGACTTCTCCGGTGGCAACCTTCATCTCGCAAAGCTCAACCGGACCAATCTGAAAGGCGCCCGCCTCGATGGGGCCAACCTGAATCAGGCTTGGCTCATTGAAGCAGATTTGACGGAGGCATCCCTTGCAAAGGCATCGCTGCTCGGCACCCAGATGCATCGCGCCAAGCTTGGCGGCGCCGATTTGCGCGGCGCTCGCATAACCGCCGATCTTTCCGGTGCCAGCCTGATCGGGGCCAAACTGGCGGGCGCCGATTTGAGCGCGGATATGCGCAACCAATCGATGGGCCTGATGCGGGGCGTGCTCAAATCCGCCGATCTCCGGAATGCGGATTTGAGCGGCGCCAATCTCGCCCGCGCCGATCTCGAATTCGCGCAGCTGCAGAACGCCAATTTGACGAATTGCAACCTCAACAAGGCCGACCTTGCGGGCGCCGACTTATCCGACGCCAATGTGGCCGGCGCCGATTTCAGCGAGACCGACCTTGCGTCGGCCCTCTTGCCGAGCGCGGCCGCGCTGGCTGAGGCCCGCAATCTGGACAAGGCCCGGAACTTGAACCTGGCGCGGCGCCCGCGTTAGGGGTGTTTTCCGGCGAAGTACCGGTTCGCGTGAAGAAAACGCGTCAAAATTGGAATCTGGAGCCTCGTTCCGATTCCAATCGGAACGAGGCTCCAGGGATCGAATTGCAGTGTCCTACGACAGGACTTATGCTCGGTCTTGGGAACTACGCAGCCGCTCATCGTGCGGCGGGGGCGGGACCACGGTGGATGGTTGCATATCGCACCGGAGGTGACGCTATGACCATTTCGCCCACACTGCATAAATATCTCGCTGTCGAAAACATCGAATACGACGAAATCCCGCACGTGCTGACGATGTCGTCCGCCCTTACCGCCCAGGCCTGTCACGTCCCGGGCGATCGGCTGGCCAAGGCCATTGTGCTGCGCCGCAACGGCGGCTATCTGCTCGCTGTGCTGCCAGCGTCGCATCGCCTCAGGCTGACGGATCTAAAGGCGAGATTCGGTGACGATATCGCCCTGGCCGCTGAAAGCGAGATCGATAGGCTGTTCGCGGACTGTGCGCATGGGGCGGTTCCCGCCGCCGGCATCTGCTATGGGCTCGACGTTATCGTTGATGACAGCATTCAGACGCAGCCCGAAATCTATATCGAAGCCGGCGATCATGAGACGTTGCTTCATCTCGGTCGCGCGCAATTCGATCGCTTGACTGCCGGTTCCCTGCACGGCTGTTTCAGTACGCACGATTGAGGCGGCATGATAGCGGACTACCTGTTGGTGCGCCCTGACCAAGGCGCAGCACGCATGCAGTCGTGCCAGCTCTGTTGTATAATTGCCAGCGAGGGGGCTGTTGCCTTGAAAGGGAGGTCCTCCATGAAAGTCAAGGACGTGATGCACAGGGGCGTCGACTGGGTCAGCCCTGACACGCCAATCACCGAAATCGCGAAACTGATGCAAGGGCACGACGTCGGCTGCATTCCGATCGGCAAAGACGACCATTTGATCGGGATGGTGACCGATCGCGACATTGTCTGCAAAGGCCTCGCGAGCAAGGACTTCAACGCCGCGCGCATGACCGCGCGGGACGTGATGACCGAAGGCATTCATTGCTGCCGGGAAGACGACGATTTAGCGAAAGCGGTGCATCACATGGAAACGCTGAAAATCCGCAGGTTGCCTGTGATCAACAAGAGCAAGCGGATGGTCGGCATGATCAGCCTGGGCGATGTCGGCCAATCCGCCACCGTCGATCTGTTGACCCAGTGCGTCAAGGGCGTGTCGGCTCATCACCATTGAGACGTCGATGGCTCTCATATGAAATCGGCGTGCCTTTGCAGGCACGCCGATGAGTTGGATCATGCGTGCCTGTGTGGCGCTGGCCTCGCCGCGGGATGCTGCGGCCGTGGCGCAGGATGAGGCCGCGGTGCCGGCCGCGACACGTGCGGCGCTGCAGGCCGGGGCGGCGGAGCACGATGCACAGCCGCTTGTGCGACGTGCGGCGCCGGCGGATGCGCGACCGGGTGTGGCGCAGGCGAGTGTGGCGCAGGCGGTGGCGGTGCATGCCGTGCGATCTGCGGCGTCGGCGCATGCACGGCCGGCGCGGCGACGTGCGGCGCCGGGACAGGATGGTTACCGGCGGCGGGCAAGGCGTGCCCTGCCGGGAGCGCGTGCCCTGTCGTTTGAGCGTGTTCCGTCGGTGGAGCGTGCACTGCCGGCAGAGCGTTTCCGGTCGGGAGAGCGTGTCCTGCCGGCGGAGCATTCCCTGCCGGTTGAGTGTGTCCTGCCGGCAGAGCATTTCCTGACGGGAGAGCGTGACCTGTCGTTTGCGCGTGTTCTGCCGGTGCGGCGTGCACGGGCGGCAATGCGTTTCCGGTCGGCAGAGCGTGTCCGGGCGGCACGGCATTCCCCGTCGGCAAAGCGTGGCTTGCCGTCGGCTGTGCATGTCCGGGCGGCGGCGCCGCGATCGGCTTGCCCGGTCGCGCGGCGATCACGCCCGCGCCGCTGAACTGTGCGGCGTGTGCGGTCGCGGCGACGGCCGGATGACCATGGTTGTTGGCGAGCGTCAGCGACGGGTCTTTCATCGCCGCTGCCGCGTGCCGCGTCTGCTCGGCGGTCGCAGCCACGTGTTGCCCGTTCTGGGCGGCGAGCTGCTGCGGCGTCGGCCGCACCGTGGTGCCGCCGGTGCCGCCATTGTAGCTGACGTTGGTCGTGTTGTTGATGACGGTCTTGTTGTAGACGTTGGTGACCGAGACGTTGGAGATGTTGTTGACGGAGCTGTTGTAGAAGAAGCTGCCGCCGCGCCAGTAGCCGCCCTCATAGCCGACACCGGTGTAACCGAAGCCATAAGAGATGCCGCCGTAGAAGCCGACGGTCGCTCCCCAATATCCGGCGTGGAACGCGTAGACGCCATCGTTCCAGCCCCAATAGCCGGGCGTCCACAGCAACTCAGGTGCGGGCGGAAGCACCCATGTGCCGGGCACCCAGTAGTAGCCGATATCGTCGCTCCAGGCCCAATAGCCGGGAGTCCAGATGTAGCCGACCGCGGGCATCGGCGGCTGCACATAGACCGGCAATGGCGGCGGTGCCGCATTCACGGTGATGCCGATGCCGATGCCGAGCTGCGCGTGTGCAGCGTCGGGCAGCGAGAGACAGCAGAGGCTGAGAGCTAAGGCGAGAGGCAGTCCGGCGATGCAGCGCATGGCACATACTCCAATCTTCTTCCCCCAGCGTTGGAGTCGAATAGTGGCGGCGACATGAACCCGTTGTGAATGTTTGTGGCGATCCGCGATCATGAGGCCGCACCACGGCGAAATTCTTCGCAGTGGTGAATGCAGTTCAGCTTGGTGTCAGGATGGAACGCGATTGTACGGTCGAAGTGGAAACATCAGCCAAGCGACTCCTGCGAAAGTTCCGCGTGTTTGCATCGAGCTCTGCGGTCGCGGCTTCTCGTTGCCACTTTCGATCATCTGTGTGGCTTCAGCTCGCTGGTGAGTAATGTTGCGCGGACGTCGTCTGCTGCAAGTTGCCAGCTCCATCACTGCGCCGAATAGTCGAATTTTCGTTTTGAATTGGACGACGGCCCCCTGTGCGTCATCAATCGATGACCGAAACATCCGGCTCGCACAAGGCCGGGCAAGGAGGTCTGGAATGGCGCGAACCGCCGACACCGACATCAACGCGGGCGCGCGCCTCGACAGGCTGCCGATCTGTGGATTCCATTGGCGCATCCTGGCCTTGATCGGGGCCGGCATGTTCCTCGACGCGTTCGATATCTATTTGGCCGGCGGCGTGCTGGGCGCCGTGCTCAAGGAGGGATGGTCGACGCTCGAGCTCAATGCAGCCTTCGTCTTCGCGACCTTTGTCGGGATGACGATCGGTGCCTGGTTCTCCGGCATCCTTGGCGACCGCTTCGGCCGCCGCTTCTCCTACCAGATGAACCTTGCGATCTTTGGCCTCGCGTCGATCGCGGCGGCCTTCGCACCGAGCATGACCGTCCTGATCGGCCTGCGCTTCATCATCGGCATCGGGCTCGGCGCGGAGATCGTCGTGGGTTACGCGACCCTGACGGAGTTCGTGCCGGCCTCATCGCGCGGCCGCTGGATCGGGCTCCTGGCCGTGATCACCAACTTCTCGCTATTCGCGTCGTCCATGGTCGGCCTGTGGGTGATTCCGACGCTTGGATGGCGCTACATGTTCGCCCTTGTCGGCCTCCTCGCGATGGTCGTCTGGATTCTGCGCAAGTCGATGCCGGAGTCGCCGCGCTGGCTTGCCGCCAACGGACGCGCCGATGAAGCCGAGACAATTCTGGCGGCGATCGAGGCGGAGGCGGCGCGCAAGGGGCCACTCGCTCCCGTCGTCGCCGACGCGCCAGCGCAGGAATCTCCGGGTGCGGTCTGGCGTCTGTTCCAGCCGCCCTATCTCGCGCGCACGCTGCTCGGCAGCCTGTTGCACGTCGTCGTCGGCTTCAGCCTCTACGGATTCATCGGCTGGCTGCCGACCTTCATGGTCAAGGGCGGCCACAGCGTGGTCTCCTCGCTGGGCTACACCACCGTGATGGCGCTGGGCGGGCCGGTCGGATCACTGATCGGGCTGGTGCTGGCGGACCGGCTCGGACGCAGGCTGTCGATCATCGGCTCGTCGATCGCCGCGGCCGTGCTCGGCATCGCCTATCCGCACATGGCGGACGGTGTGGCGCTCGCGGGCGTGGGCTTTCTGCTCGTCACCGCGATCTATGTCATGCTGGCGACCGGGTTCGCGATGCACGTCCCCGAATTGTTCCCGACGCGCTATCGGCTTCGCGGCACGGCGATCTGCGCCACGTCCGGACGGATCGCGACCGCGCTGGTGCAGTACGTCGTGGTCGCGATTTTCGCCTGGCAAGGGCTGACCGGGGTGCTGACGACGCTGGCCGGCATCCTCGTGTTCCAGGCCGTGGTCTTTCTCATGTTCGGCTTCGAAACCAAGGGACGATCGCTGGAGGACGCATCGGCGGTCGCGGAGGCCGAAGCAGGAAGCCCGTCGTCGATCGCGCGAAGGCCGGCGGATATCGGCGCCTAGCTCAGGCCGGAGCACGCCGCCCTGAGCCGATCGCGGAGCCAGCCGTTCGCATTGCTCTGATCGTATCTGCGGTGCCAGTACAGCATCCAGTCGAACGGCGCGGATTCGAACGGCAGGTCCTCCATCCGCAGGCCGTCGTCCATCAGCACGGCGGCCAGATGTCGCGGCATCACGGCGAGCAGATCGGTGCTCTTCAAGACATGCGGCACGACGAGCCAATGCGGCACATTCAGCGTGATGCGCCTTCGATGACCGCGCTCAGCGAGCACATCGTCGACGAAGCGAAGATCGGTCGGGCTGATCGAGACCTTCATGTGCTCCTGGGCGATGAAGCGCTCGAAGGTCAATTTTCCGCGCTTGATTGGGTGACCGCTCCGCATCAGGCAGACCATGCGATCGCGCAGCAGCGTCTCGGAACGGATCGATGCCGAATGCTCGAGCCCCATGCTGACCGCGACGTCGATCTCGTCCCGCTCCAGCGCATCGATCGTCAAGGCGGGCGGCAGATGGATAATGTTGTAGGAGATCCGCGCGTCGGGCGATCGCGCCGCGGCGAGCCTCGGCAGCAGCAGGCAGGCGAGAATATCCGACATCCTGATCGTGAAGCTGCGTTCTGTGCGGGTTGGATCGAAGCCGGCGTCGCTTGTCATCACGCGCTCGACCTGACGCAGCACCTGGCGCAACGGCTCCGCCAGTTCGGTGGCGCGGGGCGTGGGCTTCATCCCGGCCGTCGTCCGCACCAGCAGCTCGTCCTCGAACATCGCGCGCAACCGGTTGAGCGCATTGCTCATCGCCGGTTGACTGAGGCCGACCCGGTCGGCCGCCTTGGTGACATGACGCTCGGTCAGCAGTGCGTCCAGCGCGACGAGCAGGTTGAGGTCGATGGATCGAAGGTTCATTCGTCATTCATACCGTGAATAGCGAAAGACCACAAATCCATTTCATCCATGATGGTGCAGGGCGTATCCATCGATCCGAACCAAGGAGGCATCAATGAGCTTTGAGACGATCAAGCGCGACGTGAAGATCTGCATGTTCGACCAGTACGGCACGGTGGTCGACATGCAGGGCGGCCTGACCAAAATCGCCGCGCCGTTCCTTGCAAAGAAGGGATGGAAGGGCGATCCGAATTCCTTCGTCACCTGGTGGCGCCGCACCCATTTCGAGAACTCGATGATCGATGCGCTGCTGCATCGCGAGCACACGCCCTATCGCGAGATCGGGCACCGCGCGGTTGCCCACGTGATGGACCGGGCGAAGATCGACTACACGATGGACGAGGTGCGCACTCTCGTCGGCGAGATCGAGAAGCTGGTGCCGTTTCCGGAAGTGCCGGACGCGCTCGCGCGGCTGCAAAGCAAGTACAAGCTCGTCGTGCTCTCGAACGGCGATCCCGATATGCTCGAGACCGCGAAGCAGTACCACAAGGTCCCGTTCGATCGCGTGATCTCGGTGGCCGAGGCCAATTCGTTCAAGCCGCATGTCGCGACCTATACAAAGGCGGCGGAGATCATGGGTGTGAAGCCCGCCGAGGTGCTGTTCGTGGCCAATCACGCCTTCGACTGCATCGGCGCCAAGTCCGCCGGCATGCGGACGGCCTTCATCGACCGGCGCAGCCGCCCGTTCGGGATCACGCCGCACCAGCCCGACATCCTGGTCCCGTCGATGAAGGACCTCGCCGATGCGATCGTCTGATCGCGAGCCGCTGTCCGGCATCAAGGTTCTCGATCTCTGCCGGGTAGTTTCCGGTCCGTTTGCGACGATGCAACTCGGCGATCTCGGCGCCGATATCGTCAAGATCGAGGATCCGAGGCAAGGCGACGAAAGTCGCCGCTACGGGCCGCCCTTCGTCGGCGGCGAGAGCGCGTATTTCCTCTCGGTGAACCGCAACAAGCGCAGCTGCGCGATCGATCTGAAGGCGCCGGCGGGTCGCGATGCGGTGCTCGATCTCGCATCCGTCGCCGACGTCGTGATCGAGAATTTTCGCCCGGGCACGCTCGACAAATGGGGGCTCGGTTTCGATGCGCTGCGGGCGCGCCGGCCTGACGTCATCCTGTGCAGCATCTCGGGGTTCGGCCGCACCGGGGCGGACGCGTTGCGCCCTGGCTACGACCTGATCCTGCAAGGCGAATCCGGCGTGATGGATATCACCGGCGATCCGGATGGGCCGCCGACCAAGGTCGGCACGTCGATCGCCGATCTCGTCACCGGCCTGTATGCGTCGCATTCGGTGCTCGCTGCCTTGATGCGGAAGAGCCGGACCGGCGAGGGCGGCCGGGTCGACGTCTCGATGCTCGACGCCATGGCATCGCTCCTGACCTTCAACGCCGGCATGTACTTCGCGACCGGACAAAGCCCGCGGCGCCGGGGCAACGTGCATCCGACCATCAGCCCGTACGAACCGTTCGAGGCGAGTGACGGCTGGATCAATGTCGGGGTCGCGAACGACAAGTTCTGGGCGGCCTTCTGCGACGTCATCGGCCGTCCCGACCTGCGCGATGACCTGCGCTTCGAAACCGCCCCGAAGCGCGCGGCGAGCCGGAATGAGCTCGTCGCGATCCTCATCCCCATCTTCACCCAAAAGAGCCGCGCCGACTGGCTGCATATGTTGGGCGCGGCGGGCATTCCCTGCGGTGCGATCAAGTCGGTCGGCGAGGTCTGCGAAACGCTGCAACTCACGCAGCGCGGCATGGTCCAGACCATCCGCCATCCGGCCGCGGGAGAGGTGAAGTTCGTCGCCCGGCCGACGCGGTTCGGCGACGGTCCGCCGGCGCCTTCCACGCCGCCGCCAATGCTCGGCGAGCACACGCGCGAGGTGCTTGCGGAATGGCTCGGCTGGACCGACGATCGGCTCGAAAGAGTAGCAGTCGAAGGCGCGTTCGGAGACTTTGGACGGAGTTTCGTGCGATCGGCCATGTGAGTATCGTCAAGAGAATATCGTCATGAGAGAAATCGCCGAACAGATGATGCGCCGCGCCGTCGAAGACGAGCGGCAGGAATTCGGGTCGTTCTTCCTGTCGCGTCTGTTCGGACTGGAGATCGCCTACCAGGGCGAGACGTGCATCGTGTCCTTCGACGTCGAAAGGCCGCTGTTCAACCCGCAAGGCTCGCTGCACGGCGGCGTGCTCGCGACCGCGCTCGACATCTCGATGGGGCATCTCGTCAACCACGTCGCGGGTGCCGGCACCACGCTCGAGATGAAGGTGCAGTATCTCGCCGCGGTCCGCGAAGGTCGCGTGACCTGTCATGCGAGCTTCCCGAAGCGGGGCCGCAAGACCTTCTTCGTGCAGTCGCAGGCATCCACCGCAGCCGGCGAGCCGATCGCACATGCCACATCGACCTGGCAGCTGCTGAACCGAAGCTGAAAGCGCGGTCCGGGCGTTTGACGCATCGCAACCTGTGCGGGGCCGGGAAGCAGGGCCGCGTGGGCTAGCGCCCCCGTGATCTTACGGTAGGGGAAAACGGGACGAGCGTCACCCTTACAAGCTATTCCGTCGTTGTCGGGCGCTCGCCTCGGCTGCGCTCAGGCGCTATGTTGTGGGGTCACTCATTGGAAGCTTTGAGGAGTGAATACGTGCGAGTCGTAAGAAATGGGTTTCTATCGCTTCTGGCCTTGGGAGCGTTGGCTCCGGAAGGTCACGCGCAAACCACGGTCGCAGCATTGGAGTGCGATTTTCCACTCGCTTCAACTGATGACTGGAACATGGCCGCGTCGACCCTGCAATACTACATCGATACGGCAGGAGGCTGGAAAGTAGGCCAGGATTCGTTCTCCTTCGATGGCCCGACAAACGTCACTATCGATGGCAAGGACCGCGTCGCTTCGCTGTCGATCGTTATTTCCCGACAGTCGGGCAAAGCCACCAAGACGCTTTCGTCGGGAGGGAAATCCCTGACCGTCAGCGGCGAATGCAAAAAAATGGAATCCACCGGACGAAAGTTCTAAGCGCGTGTGATGTCGAGCCGCCCACCATGGTGTTGACGCGCCGCCGGGCGCGGCGGCGGAATGACCTCGAACAAATGGCATCCCAGCGATGGATATCTGATGAGCCCCGGGCGGTCATCTGAATGGCGATGGCGACAGGATCGCCATCAGCGCTCTCGTCGATCCCATTCGCGGATGTCTCGAATCAAAATGCGGTGTTCGTTTCCGCGCCCTCAACAGCGGTAATCTCGATCGGCCTCCCAATAGACGCGAAGGACCATAAGGAGACATTCACAAACCGGCGCCTCGTGCCTATTGCAGTCCCGCCTTGCGAAAACCTTCGAGGAATTTCGCCAGTGGGCCGGGCGTATAGGGGACATTACGCTCGATCCAGGCAATCGAATTTTCTGGATGCAGCTCCTGAAGTCGCGCCAGGGACGCGCGAGCTTCGTCGATCCGGCCCGCTTGCGCTAAGCTCGCCACGTAAATGCGATGTCCGTTGGTCAACTCGAACCGCTGTTGAATGGCCTTGCGTCCGAAGCCGATGGCTTCCGCGTAGCGACCCGCTTGGTAATGAGCGGCAGCGAGCGCCGCATTGAGCAGCGCGTTCTGCGGGTCATGGGGGCTCATGCGGATGGCCCGTTCGATGTGGTCTATGGCTTGATCGGATCGGGCGTCGAAGGCAAGCGCGCAGCCGAGAAAGCCGTGCGCGGCCGCAAAGTTCGGATTGAGATCAAGCGCGCGCACAAATTCCTGGACCGCTTCGTCGGTGTGCCGCTGAGTAAAGGCCACGAATCCCAGTGCGAGGTGTGCCCACGGATCGCTATCGTCGAGCTCCACCGCGCGGGCAGCGAGGTTGGCAGCTTGCGTGACCGCTGGCTCCATCATGTGCCATCCGCCCTGGCGTGAGACCAGCAACACGAACGCCAGCATGCTGTGGCCTGGCGCGTAAGTGGGATGTCGCTGCACCAATTGTTTGAGGACCATAATCGCGGCTTGGCTCTCGTCCTTGGTCAGTCGCCAAAACAACGAGTTGGCTCGAATCAACATGTCCCATGCGCCGAGGTCTTTGGACGAACGGTGTTGCAAACGAATGCCTTCGGCCTCCAGCAGCCTGGGTTCGATTGCCGCGACGACCTTTTTGGTAATCTCGTCCTGGAGCGCGAAGATGTCGGTCAGTTCGCTATCGTAGCGCTCGGCCCAGATGTGCTTGCCGGTATCGGCGTCGATCAACTGCGCGGTAATACGAACGCTACTGCCGCTCTTGCGAACGCTCCCCTCCAACACATATCGCACTCCGAGTTCGCGCCCTACTTGGCGTACATCAACGGCCTTGTCCTTGTAGACGAACGACGAATTGCGTGCGATCACAAAAAACCAGCGCAACTTGGACAGGCCTGTTATGATGTCCTCGGAGGTGCCGTCAGCGAAATAGTCCTGCAGCGGATCGCCGCTCATGTTGGAGAAGGGGAGAACGGCGATCGAGGGCTGGTCGGGCAACGGCAACTCGGATTGTGCTCTTTCAGCCGCACTGGTTGCCGACCACGCTTCGGCGTCTTGTTCCTCGCGCACGGGGCCAACAAAGCGGATGCCTTTACGCAAAATGGTGCGGATGAGTCGCTGATCCTGGCCATTGTCGCCGATTACAGTCCGCGCTGCATTGATGCGGCTCGCAAGTGTTGATTCTGAAACGATGCGACCGCTCCAAACGGAGGCCAATAGGTCGTCTCGGCTCACCATGTGGTCGCGGTTTCGAAGCAAGAATTCGAGCAAGTCGAAAACCTGGGGTTCGATGGGCTGCAGCTTACCATCGCGACGTAACTCGCGTCGGTCAGTGTCGATAGAGATATTGTCAAATAAAAACAACAAGTTAGATATCCAGCGGATGGCAAGGCGCCGGCTGGCGGCCGTTTGATGATAGCAAAATCAAGCTGACGTGAATGCAAATCGATACCGTCTGAAGGCGGCCTCAAAGCGCGGCGCGGTGTGTTCTGGCATTCAATGGACTGCCGCCTAGACCAAATGCGGCGAGGAGGGATGCACCATGAGCACCGTGGAACCGGCTTCATTTACCGAAGGCGCGGCAGAGAGCGCGACCGAGATCAAGCGGGTTGTTCTCTCGAGCGTTATTGGCACGGCAGTCGAGTGGTACGATTTCTTGATTTACGGCACGGCGACTGCGCTCGTTTTCAACAAGCTCTTCTTTCCGCTGTCCGATCCAGCACTCAGCACCATCGCCGCGTTCGGCACATACGCCGTCGGCTTTCTTGCTCGCCCGCTGGGCGCTGCGATCTTCGGGCACTATGGGGACCGGATCGGCAGGAAGGCCATGCTCGCGATGACCATCGTCATCATGGGGCTCGGGACCTTCCTGATCGGCCTTCTTCCCACATATGACCAGATCGGAATCGCGGCGCCCGTGCTGCTTG
The DNA here is from genome assembly GCF_040446015.1 of Bradyrhizobium sp. INPA03-11B. NCBI lineage: Bacteria > Pseudomonadati > Pseudomonadota > Alphaproteobacteria > Hyphomicrobiales > Nitrobacteraceae > Bradyrhizobium > Bradyrhizobium sp. INPA03-11B. Next base: position 5,981 of record NZ_JASGSR010000104.1, on the reverse strand, counting down.
TCGTCCTCCGTTTGCTCCAGGGCATCGGTCTTGGCGGTGAATGGGGCGGAGCGGTGCTCATGGTTGTCGAGAGAGCGTCAACCAAAAATCGTGGGGTGCTCGGAGCGGTGGTCCAGATTGGTTGGCCGATCGGGAATCTGGCTGCAATAGGTATTTTCGCGGCGCTTGCGCAGGTTCCCGAGTCGGATTTCCTCGCCTGGGCCTGGCGCATTCCTTTCCTGATCAGCATCGCTCTTGTGGGCATCGGCCTTTACATCCGCCTGCAGCTCCAGGAGACGCCGGTTTTCCGCCAGATCGCGGCCAAGAACGAAGTCGTCAAGATACCCTTGGCGGAAATTCTCGCGCGGCACCGTCGCTCATTCTTCACGGCAATCGGGCTGAAGCTCTCCGAGGTGACCTATGCGATCGTGGCCGGAGTTTTTTCCATCAGCTATGTTACCGGTAAGCTTGCTCTGCCGCGGAATGTGATCATCAATGCCATCTTTCTGGCTGCCGTCGTGGCCCTTCTGATGATCCCAGTTTTCGGCTGGCTCTCCGACAGGATCGGCCGCAAAGGGATGTTCTATGCGAGCAGCTTGTTCGCCATGGCGTTCGCCTTCCCAATGTTCTGGCTGCTCGACACCAGGGATCCGTTGACGATCACATTGACAATCGTCATCGCGATCACGTTTGGGCAAATGATTGGCTTCGCGGTCGGCCCTTCCTGGTATTCCGAGCTGTTCGCGGCGCAGCTCCGTTACAGCGGCGCCTCGCTTGGCTTCCAGATCGGCGCGGCAATTGCGGGCCTCACCCCCTTTGCCGCGACGACCTTCATGGTCTGGACCGGCGGCGCGACGTGGCCTATCTCGGCCTACTTGGTTGTGGTGGCGGCCATAACATGGATTGCCGCTGCGGTCGCTCCAGAAACGGCCAGTAAGCCGCTAAATTGACGAAGGACTAAAACAGAGAGTGATCTCAAATAAGGGGGCCGGCCGTCCGGCCCTCACGTAGCGGTGCCTACCTAATCGTTTCGACACACGGGAGGGCGCATGGTCGCGCCCAGTTCAAGACGATGAAGCACGCCGACCACAATGAAATTGCGAAAGCAGCAGCGCTGGATTTTGCTCACCGCCTTGCTCCACGTTGGCGGATGACACTTGGGAACGACTTTCTCGGCGCCTACATGATCGGCAGTGTGGCCCATGCCGGATTCAGCTGGCGGTATAGCGACGTCGACATGGCGCTAGTTACCGCGGCAGGAATATCGCCAGGCACACTCGATCGCATCCGAAGCGAAGCTGTCGCATTGTCTCCGGATTGGGGAGCCAAGGTCTCCGTGTTCTGGGCCGACGGTTCTTTCTCCTGCGGCCGATTTCCGCCGCTGGATCGCGTCGACTTTCTCGATCACGCAATCCCGCTCCTAGAGTATGAACGTGTGCGTCCTGTGCGACCAGGGCTGAATGAAATTCGGCATTACCTCCGCGGGACGCCCTTTGCGAGTTGGGTGGAATTTGCAAAGAGCTTCGCCGCCGCCGAGACGCTCGAGCGCAAGGATCATAAGGCTTATTTGCGAACGCTCCTCTATCCTGCGCGGCTCTGTTACAGCTGGATGACTGGCCGCATGGGCTCAAATGATGGTGCTGTCGCGTTCCTGAGCGAACGAAATGCGGCCGGGCTCGACGTCAACTTGATCAAACGCGCGCTTCAATGCCGCCAGGCTGCCGCCGACCCTGATGAACTGTTCTCCGCACGAACCATGCTGTTGTCCCAGATCGATGCTTGCGCTGCGCTTCTCGCGACGTAAGCGAGATGCGGTGTTGAGCGGCACAACGCACGGCAGCCCGGGTTCATTCTCGACTGAGCCAGACGGTTCTGCCTGCCATTTGATGTCCGCCTTGACCTGAAAGCGACGTGAGTTTCCGTATGGAGCAGCGGGGGCTCACGCGAAGGGACCTGGAAGAGATCATCGGCACACGCACCCGGATCGCCGAGGTCTTGAATCGAAAGCGTGGACTCTCGATTGCAATGATCCGCCGCTTGCACGAACGGCTCGACATTTCGGCGGAAGTGTTGATCCGACCGAGCAGGAGGAGGGCTGCCTGAGCAACACCGGTCCCCGTAAGGCTGGAATGGCGGTATCGATGGCTGCCGTCGTGCCGAAATGGCGCACCCGACACGATTCGAACGTGTGACCTTTGCCTTCGGAGGGCAACGCTCTATCCAGCTGAGCTACGGGTGCGTGCAGGGGTTCATTTAGCTGATTGGCTCCGGGTCGGCAACGGCGTTGTCCGGTCGGTTAAGGTCTGTAGACTGCCTGCGCCAATATGACAGGTCCAAGGAAAAGGGCCGTCTTTCGAGGGAGTTTGCCCATGCGTCCGCTGGAATTCGGCTGGTATCTGCCCACGCACGGCGACACCACGGCCTATGGGCTGATGGAGGCGCAAATCGCCGGGTCGCCGGAACTCTGCGAGCGCGTGGTCAAGGCGGCCGAGGACGCCGGGTTTGAATATCTGCTCATTCCGGTCGGCTCGGTGTGCTGGGAGGCCTGGATAGCCGGGGCGTTCATGGCGGCGCGCTCGGCGCGGATCAAGCCGCTGATCGCAGCAAGGCCCGGCTATATCAACCCGGTGCTGATGGCCAAGATGATCTCGACCTTCGACCAGATGTCCGGCGGGCGGATCTGCATCAATCTGATCGCCGGGCAGAACGAGAGCGAGGTCGAGGCAGAGGGCGTCCGCTACGCCAAGGAGGAGCGCTACGCGCTGATGGAGGAGGAAGTCTCGATCCTGAAGGCGCTGTGGACGACGCGCGGGCCGGTGAACTTCCAGGGCAAGTTTCACACGATCTCGGGTGCGCATATCAGGCCGCGCCCGCTGCAGCAGCCATTTCCGAAATTCTATCTCGGCGGCGGCTCGCGGCAGGCCTGGGAGGTGTCGGCGAAGCATTCCGACGTCCATCTGTTCTGGGGCGATCTGCCGGAGCGCATCGCAGAGAATATCGCCGAGATCCGGCGGATGGCGCGCGACCATGACCGGGAGGACGCGATCGGCTTTGGCATGCGGCTGCAGGTGATCTGCCGCGAAAACGAAGCCGATGCCTGGGAGGCCGCCGACCAGCTGGTGCGCCACGCCACCGAGCGGCAGAAGCAGGAGATGAAGACGCTCTATAACCGCTCGGAGGCCAATCAGCGCGTACAGCAGCTCGCGCGCGACTATGGCGATCTCCTGATGCCGCATCTGTGGACCGGGATCACCAAGGTGCGGCCCGGCGCCGGCATCGCCGTGGTCGGCAATCCCGCGCAATGCGCCGCGACCTTGCAGCAGTTCATCGACGCCGGCTGCCACTCCTTCTGCCTGTCCGGCTATCTGCACGACGAGGAGGCCGAGCGGTTCGGCCGTCTGATCCGCCCGATCCTTGCCGCGAACAATCGCGGACGGCTCGCGGCGTGAGCTGCCCTGCCTTTCTGAAAATTCATGCAGGAAGTGAAGTCCGATGCGTCATGATCCGGCCGGATTGCATCGCCGCTCGCGGCACCAACGGAGTTGAATCATGCATCACCGGGGCTGGCTCGCGGCACTGACGCTGCTTATCGCGACCGTTCACGTGCCGGTCGCGTCGGCAACGCAGGCGCAGATCGAGCGCGACAAGAAGTCGGTCAAGGAGGTCGCGAGCGGGCGGATCGCCGTGGGCAGCGCGACCTTTCCGGTTTATCTCTCGGCCGACTGGTCCAATCCGCTGCCGGACGTCACCCGCGCGGTGCTGGTCCTGCACGGGGTGCTGCGCAATGCCGACGATTATTTCCGCGCGGCGCTGAGCGCACAGGCTGCGGCCGGCGATGTCGGCAAGGGCACGCTGATGATCGCGCCGCAGTTTTTGATCGAGCCTGACGTCGCGGCGTTCAAGCTGCCGGCGGAGACGCTGCGCTGGAGCCTCTATGGTTGGCAGGGCGGCGAGCCCGCGCTTGCGCCCAATCCGGCGAGCTCGTTCGAGGCGCTCGACGCGATCCTGGCGAAGCTCGGCGACCGCACGCTGTTTCCGAACCTGAAGCAGGTTGTCGTGTTCGGCCATTCCGGCGGCGGCCAGGTCGTCCAGCGCTATGCGATAGTGGTGAAGGGCGATCAGGTGCTGCTGCGCGAAGGCATCGGCGTGCGCTATGTGGTCGCCAATCCCTCTTCCTACGCCTATTTCACCAAGGAGCGGCCCGAGCCCGCGATCGCGGCGGCATGCGAAGGCTATAACAGCTGGAAGTTCGGCATGGACGATCGCCCGCCCTATCTCGCCGAGCCTTCGCCGGCTGCCTTGGAACAGGCCTATGTCGCGCGCCGCGTGATCTATCTCTTGGGAACGCTCGACACCAATCCCAATCATCCCGCGCTCGACAAATCCTGCATGGCGGAAGCCGAAGGGCCGTATCGTTACGCACGCCGGCATTCCTACGTCGCGGCGATGCAGGCCCGCGATGGCGGCACGCCGAACCATAGCGTGTGGGACGTGCCCGGCGTCGGCCATGAGGGCGGCAAGATGCTCAACTCGCCCTGCGGCCTGACCGCGGTGTTCGACATTCCCGGCTGCGAGGCGGCGCGCTGAGCATGATCCGGGAAAGCGCGAAGCCGTTTTTCGAAAAGATCATGCTCAAACAATGAGATGCGATCATGATGCGGTGCCATGGAATCGCATCATGATCGCATCGCGCACACCGGAATGTGTGCGTCGGCTCGGTGGCAGGCCGCATCGAGATCGCCTACGCTCATGTTGCGAATGGAGCATCACGACCGACAGCTCGATGGAGACCATCATGAGAGCATGTTTGTTCGCAGTTCTGACTGCAGGTGCGTTCCTCGGGCTGACCCCGGCCAACGCCGCGGAGGGGTGTGGCGACGGTTGCCACAGGACCTCAGGAGGCGCTTGCGTGATTGACGGCTGGGGCACCAGCGCGCGGGTCAGGAACGAATGCCCCGCCACCTCGCGCCCGCGTCCACCCTGTGGTGGTCGTGGGTACATTTGGCGGCGTGACCTCCAGGCCTGCTCGCAGACGACGAAGGACTGGCTATAGAGCGCGATCTGGAAAACTGCGAAGCGGTTTCCCTTGCGACAAACGCAAGGCGCTTGCGCGGAGATCATGCAACGGACGAGAGCGGATGAGGATTCAACCAAATCCCGTCGCGTTCTAGCTTTCCGCGACGCCGACCGGTCGGTCTTACGCCGGCACGATCACCTTGCCGATCGGCCACAGCGCGATGCCGGCGAGCTTGAGATGCGCCCAGGCGAAGGGGATGCCGACGATGGTGACCGCCAGAAGGATGGCGGTGATCACATGGCCGATCGCGAGCCACCAGCCGGCCAGGATGAACCAGATCAGATTGCCGATCACGCCGAGCGGTCCGGTGCCGATATCGGACATGCCGGTAACTTCATCGCGGCGGACCGCACGCGAACCGAACGGCAGCAGCGTATAGACCGCAATGTTGAACGCGGCGCGCGCCCAGGGCAGCCCGATAATGGTGATGGCCATGATCACCGCGGCGACCAGCCAGCCGAACGCCATCCACGCGCCGCCGATCAGGATCCAGAGGACGTTCAGGAGGATAGACACAGGCTGCATGGCAGGCACCTTTGCTCCGCGTGACACCCCCTCAATATAGGCTGGCGGCCGGCGCCGCGGTAGGGCGCCGCGCGGCGGCGATCTTCGATCTTGGCATCGCGCTCTATCGCGACAGGAAGGTCAGCGATGCCGTCTACAAGGCCGCGCAGGAGAAGTTCGGCGAGCTCGGCATCATGGGCTACTACGATTTGGTCTCGATGACGCTGATCACGATGCAGGCGGGCTCCGCGAACAATGGCGTCGCGCCGTTGCCGGTGTTGGAGAAGTAACGCGGGCATGTTCCTCGCCGCGCTCCTGCGGTAGGGCAGATGACGTCTGCGGAAATTGTCCGCGGACGCCCTTCGCCTCTCCCGCTGGCGGGGGAGGCCGACGCGCGCCGAGCGCGGCGGCCTCCCCCGGG
>NZ_JASGSR010000103.1:0-28968 GCF_040446015.1 Bradyrhizobium sp. INPA03-11B | reverse complement strand
GTGATGGGACCGTGTCCGTGGCCGAGCGGGTTTGCCCACGCCTGCCTGCCACCCGGCGATCCCCAGGCCGAAAGTGGAATACCGTCCAAGACCGCTTCGTCCGGCTCGCGACATTTGCTAATGACTTCCCAGACTTTCTGCGTCGGGGAATGGCATGCTGACTGGGGAACTTCGTTCCAAGATCGACAACGTCTGGAACGCATTTTGGGCAGGCGGTATCGCCAATCCGATCGAGGTGATCGAGCAGATCACCTACCTGCTGTTCATGCGCGGCCTCGACGAGGCGCATACACTCGAGGAGAACAAGGCCACTCGGCTGGGCCGTCCGATGGAGCGGCGCATCTTCCCCGGAGGCAAGGACAAGATCGGGAAGAACGGCGGTCTCCCCTATGAGGAGATGCGCTGGTCGAGGCTGAAGAACCGCGACCCCGCGACCATGTTCGAGATCGTCGCCGATCACGTCTTTCCGTTCCTTCGCAATATGGCGGAAGCCGACACCGCGCACGCCACGCATATGAAGGGCGCGCGCTTCACAATCCCGACGCCGGCTTTGCTCGCCAAGGTCGTCGATCTCCTCGCCGATATCCCCATGGAAGATCGCGACACCAAGGGCGATCTCTACGAATACATGCTGGCGAAGATAGCGACCGCCGGCCAGAACGGACAGTTCCGTACGCCACGCCACATCATCGCGCTGATGGTCGAGATGACAGCGCCAATGCCGAAGGACGTGATCTGCGATCCCGCCTGTGGCACCTGCGGCTTTCTCGTCGCTGCCGGCGAGTACCTGCGCGACAACCATCCAAAGCTGTTCCAGGAAAAAGAGACGCGTGACCATTTCCACGAGGAGATGTTCCACGGCTTCGATTTCGACGGCACGATGCTGCGCATCGGCTCGATGAACATGACGCTGCATGGCGTCGACGATCCCGATATCCGCTATAAGGATTCGCTGTCGCAGGAGCACGCCGGCGACGAGGATCGCTACTCGCTCGTGCTGGCTAATCCGCCGTTTGCGGGCTCGCTCGACTATGAGACGACGGCGAAGGATTTGCTTGCTATCGTCAAGACCAAGAAGACCGAGCTTCTGTTCATGGCGCTGTTCCTGAAGCTATTGAAGACCGGCGGCCGCGCGGCGGTGATCGTGCCCGATGGTGTGCTGTTCGGCTCGTCCACCGCTCATAAGGTGATCCGCAGGATGCTGGTCGAGGATCACAAGCTGGACGGCATCGTCAAGCTGCCCCCCGGTGTCTTCCGGCCCTATGCCGGCGTGTCGACCGCGATCGTGCTGTTCACCAAGACCAACTCGGGAGGCACGGATCATGTCTGGTTCTACGAGTGCCAAGCCGATGGCTTTTCATTAGATGACAAGCGCAACGCGCTGCTGCCTGCGGAGAAGATAGGACCGAGGGCGGAGTTAAGCGATGAGGAGCATGCTAAGAATAACTTGCCCGACATCGCTAAACGTTGGCGCGAACGTGGTGGCGCCGAGCGCAAACGATCGCGGGCGCAGCCGAGCTTTTGTGTGCCTAAGGTTGAGATTGTGGCAGCGGACTATGATCTCTCAATCAACCGCTACAAGGAAGTAGTGCAAAGAGTAGGTGAATATAAGGCTCCGAAGGAGATTGTCGCGGAGTTAAAGGTTCTGCAGATGGAGATCGCCAAAGGGTTGCGCGAATTGGAGGAGATGTTGTGAGCGCCGTTGGGTCGCTTGCCGATATTTTCGAGTTCGTTCGGAATGGCAAAAGCGTTAAGCAAAATAAATCGAGAAATGGGCTTCCAATCACCCGCATTGAAACAATTGCCAACGGTATAGTTGATGGTTCTCGCGTTGGGTACGCGGGCTTGCAAGAGGCTGGCAATGAAAAATGGCTTCTGCAGAAGGGCGATATTCTGTTTAGCCACATCAATAGCGTTGAACACGTAGGGAAGTGCGCCTTGTATGAAGGGTGGCCGGAAAAGCTCATTCACGGAATGAACTTGCTGGCGCTTCGCCCGAACAAGCACGTCGTCGACGCTCGCTACGCTTACAGGGCTATTAGCGACCCTGGGTTCCGTGCCTCACTTCAACAATTCGTCAATAAGGCCGTCAACCAAGCGAGTATTTCTGCAACGAACCTGAAGTCGTTAGAGCTGCCGCTTCCATCACTCGACGAACAGCGTCGCATAGCAGCGATCTTGGACAGGGCGGACGACCTGCGGCGCAAGCACTGGGAGGCCTATCGCCGAGTTGGCGAACTATCGGACGCGTTGTTCATTTCAATGTTCGGCGTCTGCAAACTAGACGCCGCTATGTGGCCAATGTCTAAAGTCTCAAATGTCGGCAGAGTGCAATTGGGGCGCCAACGAGCGCCGAAATATCAAACGGGAAAATTCACGAAGCCGTATGTCAGAGTAGCCAACGTCTACGAAGACAGAATCGATACGACCGACCTTCTATATATGGACTTCAACGATGCTGATTTTAGAGATTACAAACTTGAGCATGGCGATGTTTTGCTAAACGAGGGGCAGAGCACCGAGCTCGTAGGCCGTCCTGCGATGTGGCGCTCGGAGATAGAGGATTGCTGTTTCCAGAATACACTAGTTCGATTCCAGGCGGATCGAGAACGCGTCATGCCAGAATTCGCGCTTGCCCTATTCTTGCGATACTTCCGTGCTGGGGAATTTGCTAAGATTAGTAGTAAAACTTCCAATGTTGCACATTTGGGGGCCAGCCGATTCGGGATGATGCCGTTTCCGCTGCCGCCTCTCGAACTACAAAGGGAGTTTTCTTGCCGCTTGGCTTCGGTGAGCAGTCTGAAAGATCAATATCGAGCCAATGCTATTAGCGGGGACGCTCTCTTCTCCTCCCTCCAACATCGCGCCTTCTCCGGACAGCTCTAACCATGCGCTTCGAGTTCGATTGGGACCCGGCCAAGGCGGAGAGCAATCGACGAAAGCATGGCGTGACCTTTGAAGACGCCATGGGCGTCTTTGCCGATCCCCTGGCGCTGTCGCGGCTGGATGATTACTCTGGCGCGAACGAGGAGCGCTGGGTTACCATAGGTCGAAATCCCGCTAGCAATTTGCTGCTGGTCGTTCATACCTATGTCGAACTGACCGCAGAGCGGGTCGCGATCCGTTTCGGCTCGCTGGCCGACCCGCCGGGAGGCCCGTCAGTATGAGGAAGGGTGATCCGATGAAGGATGAGTACGATTTTTCGGGCGCCGAGCGCGGAAAGTTCTTCCGCAAAGGTGCGCGCCTGGTGCCCCCCGTTCATCTGGAGCCGGAGGTGCTGGATTACTTGACCGCGCGGGCCTCGGCGCGGGGGGTGTCGTTGAGCTCGCTGGTCAATACCCTGCTCAAGAAGGACATCGAGCTGATCGACGCGGGTAAATAGCGGTACCGATGTCCAACTTCGCCTTCCTCGCCGCCGAGTTTCCTGCCGTGCACGAGGCGGCCGTGGAGGCGGAGCGTCAGGCGGCGGTGTCGCCGACCGCGGCGGCATTCTTCGCCGGCAAGACGGTCGAGGTGGCGGTCAAATGGGCGTTCAAGTCGGACCCCAATCTCAAGCTGCCCTATCAGGATAATATATCCGCGCTGCTGCATGAACCGAGCTTTCGTCGCGCCGCGGGCGAGGCGGTGTTCGCAAAAGCGAAGTACATCAACACGCTCCGGAACCGCGCAGTCCACGAGGAGCGGCGGACCAGTGCCGGCGATGCCGCCGGCGCGGTCAAGGAGCTGTTTCACGTCTGCTTCTGGTTTGCGCGCACCTACGCGAAGAACAAGCCTGCGGACAATCTCGCCTTCGATGCATCGGTGCTGTCGCGCCGCGACGAAGCCCTGAAGAAGGCATTCAGCTACATCAAGGCTCAGCAGGCTCAACTCGACGCCAAGAATGGCGAGCTGACCAAGCTGCTCACCGACAAGGAAAACCTCGACGAGCAGTTGAAACGGCTCCGCGCCGAAGTCGCGGCAGCCCGCAAGGCTGCCGAAGCAAAGCCCGATCGTCACGACTACAACGAGGCCGAGACCCGCGACCGCTACATCGATCTCTTGCTGCGCGAAGCTGGTTGGGCGCTCGACAGGCCCGAGGATACCGAATTCCGGGTCGAGGGGATGCCGAACAATGAAGGCGTCGGCTTCGTCGACTATGTGCTGTGGGGTGCCGACGGTAAGCCGCTCGGGCTGGTCGAAGCCAAGCGCACCCGCAAGGATGCGCGCAGCGGTCAGCAGCAAGCCAAGCTCTATGCCGACCGTCTGGAAGCGCGCTACGGCCAGCGGCCGGTGATCTTCTATTCCAACGGCTACGAGCATTGGATCTGGGACGACACGCGCTATCCACCGCGCCAGATCGGCGGCTTCTATAAGCGCGACGAACTGGAGTTTCTGATCCAGCGCCGCGCAAGCCGCAGGCCGCTCGGCGGCGAGGCGATCAATCGCAAGATCGTGGAGCGACCGTATCAGCAGCGCGCGATCCGCGCGGTTGCCAAACATTTCGAGCAGGATGGTGAGCGCAAGGCGCTGCTTGTGATGGCGACCGGTTCGGGCAAGACCCGCACTGTGATCGCGCTGATCGATCTCTTGATGCGTGCGAACTGGATCAAGCGCGTGCTGTTCCTGGCCGATCGGGTTGCGCTGGTCAACCAGGCCGCAGGCGCGTTCAAGGCGCATTTGCCGGATTCCGCGCCGGTCAATCTCGTGACCGACCGCACCAGCGACGGGCGCGTCTTCGTGTCGACCTATCCGACGATGATGAACCTGATCGACGGCAAGCAAGACGGCAAGGTGAAGTTCGGCCCCGGTCATTTCGATCTTATCGTCATCGACGAGGCGCACCGCTCTGTTTATCAGCGCTACGGGGCCATTTTTGACTATTTCGATTCTTTCCTCGTCGGGCTGACCGCGACCCCGAAGTACGAGATCGACAAGAATACGTACTCGTTGTTCGATCTCGAGGATGGCGTGCCCACCGATGCCTATTCGTTGGAGGAAGCGGTAGCCGAGGGGCATTTGGTGCCGCCAAAGGCCATCTCGGTCCCGCTCAAGATCGTGCGCTCCGGGTTGCGCTATGACGAGCTCAGTGCCGAGGAGAAAGACCAGTGGGATATGCTGGAATGGGGCGAGGACGAGGTCCCCGACAGCATTGACGCAGCCGAGGTCAACAAGCGTCTCTTCAACGAAGACACGGTCGATCATGTCATCGCGCATCTGATGCAGAACGGCATCAAGGTCGAGGGTGGCGACCGGCTCGGCAAGACCATCATCTTCGCCAAGAACGAGGCGCATGCGAAATTCATCGAGGAGCGCTTCAATGCTGCCTATTCCGGCTATGCCGGGCACTTTGCCCGAGTCATTACCCATCAGACCGGCGCCTATGCGCAGACCCTGATCGATGAATTCTCCAAGAAGAACGCGGCGCCCCATATCGCGATCTCGGTCGACATGCTCGATACCGGCATTGACGTGCCGGAGGTCGTCAACCTCGTGTTCTTCAAGCAGGTGCGTTCGAAAACGAAATTCTGGCAAATGGTCGGTCGTGGAACGCGGCTGTGTCCGGACCTGTTCGGCCCCGGGCAGGACAAGGAATTCTTCCAAATCTTCGACTATTGCCAGAACGTCGAGTTCTTCGGGGCGAATCCGGAATTGAAGGAAGCGGCCGCAGCAAGATCGCTTTCAGAGCGGTTGTTCGCTGGGCGGATTGATCTCGTGCAGGCGCTCGATGAGAAGCATCACGCGACAAACGGGTTTTCGGCGGGTGAGCAGACCGCTTATGCCGAAGGCGACGAGGCGCCGCCCACTGAACAGGAAATCCGCGAGAGCGCGGCGAAGACGTTGCAAGACGTCATTGGCGGCATGAACGTCGACAGCTTTATCGTCCGCCAGCATCGGCGCGCCGTAGAGAAATATCGTGAGCCGAAGGAATGGGCTTCGATCGATGCCGAGAAGCGCAAGGAGCTGGTTGAGGAGGTCGCGCCGCTGCCGTCCGCCCACATGCTGGGGACTGAAGAAGCTAAGCGGTTCGACCTTCTGATGTTCTCGTTGGAACTTGCATTGCTCAAGGGCTCAAAGCGATTTGATACGCTGCGCAAGCAGCTGCTCGAAATTGCCTCCGCGCTTGAGGACCAGGCCGGCATTCCAATCATCGCCCAGCATGCCGCGCTGATTGAGGAGATCCAGACCGACCAATGGTGGGAGGGCGTCACTGTCCCGCTCCTGGAATTGGTGCGCATTCGGCTACGCGACCTGATCCAGCACATCGAGAAATCCCGCAAAGCGGTTGTCTACTCCGACTTCATCGACGAGATCGGCGACGGTGTTGAGATGACACTACCACAAATCGGTGCAACCGATTTTGTGCGGTTCAAGTTGAAGGCCCGACACTTCCTTCGTGCGCACAAGGATCACCTCGTCCTGCACAAGCTCAGGCAGGGCAGGCCGCTCACACCATCAGATTTGGGCGAACTGGAGAAGATGCTGCTCGATGCCGGTATCGGCGAGCCAGCTGATATCGAGCGGGCGCGCGAGGTTAGCCAGGGCTTCGGCCGCTTCGTTCGCTCGCTTGTCGGCCTCGACCGGGCAGCCGTTAGTGAAGCCTTCGGAGAATTTCTTTCGGCAGGCACTGCGACTGCCGCGCAGATCGAATTCATCAACATGGTGATCGAGCATCTCACGGATCAGGGCGTCATGGATCCGGCTCTGCTGTACGAACACCCGTTCATCGATATCGCGCCAACGGGGCCAGACAAACTTTTCGATGAAGAGAAGGTCACGAAGCTCTTCACGAAAATCCGCGACCTCAACGACAGCGCCGTCGCTTAGCGCTCGCGGCGTCTTCCGAAATTCAGAATTTTTCTTGACATCTCCCCCAACTCACCCGTACAACTTGCCCCATCCCGCCCGACAAGAGGGGCGTATCGCGATCGTCACGAACGTGCGGCGGGATGCGGTGGACGCTGGCGGTGTGTGCGACGACGCGCGCTGATCGGCGGACGGTGAAGTCGTGTGGTCCTGACGCCCTAATGGCAGGTGTCTCTCGAATTGCGCGGTGCGCGTTGCGGAGACGGTGACAACAAAGCCAAGTCTCGCCGGGGAGAGCACGAAGTAAGCCGTAACCCATCGCGCAGGGAAAGCCGGATTGCTCCGGTTACACCTGTGGTCCTACCCCCGAGCTTTCTACCTTTTGCTCGGGGCCCATGGGTGCGATCGGCACCCGGCTTTCCCTGCGCCCTCTTCTGCGAGGGTGGTTGATCGCATGACTCGGGCGCGGGTAGCGTCGCGAGGATGCGGGCGTGCATCTCTCCCTTGGCTGTTTGATAGTTGAATCAGGACGACGCTCTCAATCCGTCACCCTGAGGAGCCTGCGCAGCAGGCGTCTCGAAGGGCGACGGGCACGCCGGGGCCGTGCATCCTTCGAGGCTCGCTCTGCTCGCACCTCAGGATGACGGGATCGATGACGATGCCCGGGACGACGTTGGGGAGGGAGCGTCGGCTATTCCGCCGCCGCCTCCGCGCTCGGCTCGCCCTTCCAGCTCAGGATCTCCGCGGCCAGGATCGGATGATTGAAGCCCTTCACCACGAGGTCGTCGATGGCGCGGCCTTCGACGTAGGGCTCGACCATGCCGTAGACGCGGCGGCTCACCACGATCTGGTTGGGCTTGGCTTCGCCGCACAGGCGGGAGGCGAGGTTGGTGACGCTGCCGATCGCGGCATATTCCAGCCGCTGCTCGAAGCCGACCTGGCCGAGCGTGGCATAGCCGAGCGCAATCCCGATGCCGAAGCCGAGGCTATGGCCGCGGTTGCGCCATTTCTCGGTCAGCGGGCCGACCGTGTCGCGCATCTCGACCGCCATCTTCACGGCGCGCGCGGTGTGGTCGGCGAGCTGGATCGGCGCGTTGAACAGGATCATCACGCCGTCGCCGGCATATTTGTCGAGCGTGCCTTCGTATTTGAAGATCAGCTTGCCGAGCGCCGCGTGATATTCGCGCAGCACGTTCATCGCCTCTTCCGGCTCGGTCGCCTCGGTGAAAGCCGTAAAGCCGCGCAAATCGCAGAACACCACCGTCACCTCGCGGCGGTGGCTCTCGAGCAACCCCTCGGGATTGTCCGACGAGGCGATAAGCTGCGCCACCTGCGGCGCCAGGAAACGCTCGAGCTTGCGGATGCGCTCGATCTCGCCGAGCTGGGTCTCGACCCGTGCCTCCAGCGACTTGTTCCAGTCGGTGAGCTGCTCGGTCTGCTGCTGCAGCCTGTCGGCCTGCTCGCGCACGGTGGAATTGGCCTGTTCCAGCGCGTGGCTCTTCTGGTCCACCTCGGTGAACAGCCGTGCGTTGCGCATCGCGAGCACCGCCTGGTGCGCGAAGGTCTTCATCAGGCCGATCAGGCCCGCCGGGAAATCGCCGGCCGCCTTGCGCAGCACCACCAGCGAGCCGAGCACGCCCTGCTGGTCGACCAGCGGCACGATAAGCACCGAGTGGAAGCCGGCGCCGACCACGACATCGCGCAGCGGATGCTCCGGCTGGTTGGTCAGATCGGGGAACGCCAGCGGCTCGCCCTTCGCGGCGGCCTCGGCGAGCGGGCTGTTATCAGCGTCGATCGCACGATGGTGGCCCTTGGCTTCGCCGTCGATGCCGATCGATTGCGCCAGGTTGAAGCTGCGCTGTGCGGCGTCATAGCCATAGATCAGCACGGCGTCGGCATGGGTGATCTCGAGCGCGCGGGCGGCGACCGTCGGCAGCACGGCGTTGAGGTCGAGCGAGGACGCCACCGCGCGGCCGACCTCCTCCAGCACCTTCAGCTCGTTGATCGACTGCGCGAGGTCGCGGGTGCGCTCCTTCACCTTGGCTTCGAGGTCGGAGTAGGTCTCGGCGAGCTGCCCCGCCATGCTGTTGAATTGCCCGGCGAGCTCTTCCAGCTCGTCCGCGGTCTTCACCTCGATGCGATGGCCGAAGTCGCCGGCGCCAAGCCGCCGCGCGCCGGTGCGCAGCGCGGTGATCGGCACCAGCATGCGCCGCGCCAAAATCGTGCCGGCGATGATCGCGACCACGAGGCCGAGCGCGATCAGGAGCGCGCTGCGCACCAGCTGGTCACGGATCGGTGAGAGCGCCTGCGCGGTCGGCTGTTCATAGAACACGTGCCAGCCGAGGTTCGGCGCCGATGTCGCTGTTGTCAGCACCGCGTTGCCGTCGACATCCTTGCCGGAGGCGATCGGCCTGGCATTGTGCGAGAGCACCGCGGCGACCTGCGGCAGCGCGGCGAGATCCTTGCCGACCTCGGGGCCCTTCGACGAACTCGCCAGCACGCGGCCCTTGGCGTCGACGACATAGGCGAAGGCGGTGCGGCCGACCTGGGAATCGCCGAAATAGTCATTGAGGAAGCGCAGGTCGATCTCGGCGACGGTGACGCCGGCATTGAAGCCGGAATGCTGCTCGCCGATCGACATATAGGGCCGCTCGTCGCGAAAATACGCCGGCGCATAGGCGGTGCCGCGCTCGACCGCCTCGGTGAAGCGCAGGTCGCGAGAGAGATCGGCATTGGAGTTCACCGTGACGGTCTGGCGCGACAGCCGCAGCATCTCGCGACCCTGGCCGTTGATCAGCGTGAGCTGGTTCACCGCCGGCACCTGGCCGAGCAACTGGGCATAGTCGGCGCGGCGCAGCTCGATGGTGTTGGAGGAGGCGCGGGTCACCCAGGAGATCTGGCGCTCGAGATCGGAGATCGACTGCTCGATGTGCTTGGCGGTGGCGTCCGCCTTCTCGCTCATCGCATCGGTCAGCGTGCTCTTGATGCCGCGGTAGCTGATCCAGGTCTCGAGCGCGCCGTTGACCGCGAGTACGAACACGACGAGGCCGACCAGCGCGAGGACGTATTTGGCGAACAGGCCGCCGCGCAGGAACCAGTTCTTGCCCTTGTCCGTAGCCCCGTTCATCCAGCCTCGTCCGTCCCCTCCAATCCGTCGGGTGCGCCACTGTATCTGCCGCAATTTAGCACGGATCGGCAAAGCGAGGCGGCCCCTCGGGCCGCATGGTTAGCCGTGGATATTGGCGGGGGACATCCGGGAATATCAGCGATTGAACAGCTGCCGCAGCACGTCGTTCATCGCGGGATTGTCGTGCTGCTCTGCGCTGTCGGCCGGCGGAGGATTGGGTGGTGGGGCTTGGTTGGCGGCCGGCGGCGCGTTTGCCTCGGGCTGGACGAGGCTGCGGCTCGGGCGGGAGGCGTTGCCTTGATTGAGGGTGGAGAGGCCCTGCTGCAGCAGGTTCCCGATGGTGTCGCCGAGCTGCCCGCCGAGCGGGTTGGTCTCGCCGGCGCCGCCGCCCGGTGTCTGGCCCGTGCCGGGCTGTGCGCCGGTTCCACCGCCCTGCACGCCGTTGAGCAGATTGGTGAGCCCGTTCAGGCCTTGACCGTTCTGCCCGAACAGGCCCTTGCCCATCTCCTTGAGCTTGGCATAGGCGGCCTCTGGATTATCGAGGATGCCCTGCATCTCCGGGTAGATCCGCGGGCTGACCCAAGGGCCCTCGATCATCACGGGAATGCCGAGGCCGACCGGATTGCCGGCGCGGCCCTGTCCTTCGGTGGTCATCACCAGCTGCGGCTCGACGCGGAACCCGATCTGGCGGGTGTTGAGATCGACGGTGCCGACCCCGGTCATCTTCACCAGCGGCCCGATCAGGTTGAGATCGGTGGTCACCGCCTGGCCCTTGTCGACCTTGAACGAGGCCGAGAGCTGGCTGAGATCGGTCGACAGCTCCTGGCTTTGCTGCCAGCCCGACAACGTTCCGGTCGTGAGGTTGCGGATCATCTGCGCGACGTTGAGGCCGAGGATCTTGCCGTCCTGGAGCACGACAAAGGCGGTGCCGCCGAGATTGCCCACGATGGCGCGCTCGCTGTTGCCCTGCGAGGTCAGCGCGATCTTGGCCTGCATCCTGCCGTCGAGCTTGTCGAACTCGGCAAGGTTCTTCAGCACCGGCAGCGCCCGCACGCCGGCAAGGTCGAGCCGCAGCGCGTAGGTTGGATTGGCGGTCCTCACGTCGACGGTGACGTCGCCATTGGCGGTGCCCTCATAGGCGCCGAGATTGGCGAGCTTGCCCTTCAGCACGCCGCTGTCGACCGATGCGTCGATCGCAGCCTGCGCGAAGCGGCCGTCGCCGATCACGAGCTCCGCCGCCGAGATCCGCGCCTGCGCGTCGACATAGTTGAGCCCGCCAAGATCGATCGACGCATTGCTCCAGCTGTTGGTGCCCAGCGGCTGCGCCGCGTCCGGCTGGCCCGGCGGCATCGCAATCGAAATGCGCTGGAAGTCGAGATCGAGCTTCACCAGCGGCTTGTTGCTGGCGAAATCGACCGAAGCCCAGCCGGTGAAGCCGCCATCGCCGAGCGTGCCGGACACGCCGTTGAACATCACAACCGTGCCGTTCAGCCGCGCTTCCGCATTCGCCTTGATCGCCGCCGGCAACAGGCCGGGCGCATCGATGGTGAATTCGGCCGGCACGCTCTGATGCTCGAGCTGCGCCTGCGGCGCGGTCGCGCGGATGTCGAACTTCAGCGGCCTGTCGCCCGTGCGCGCGTCACCGGTGACGATGATCTTGCGGTCGTCGCCGACGGTCGCGTCCAGCCTCAGCGCCTCGATCCGGTTCTCGACCCGGTCGCGCACATTGGAGAACACGACCGTGCCGCCGGTGATGCCGACATGCCGGATCGTGATGCCGCCATTGTCGGAACCGGACGACTTCGCCGGCGGATTGTGGTCGCGGGTGCGTTCACGCTGCAGCGGCAGATTGACCACGGGCTTCTCGATCGCGAGGTCGGTGATCTCGGGCTGGCCCGACCACAGGCTCGCCAGCGTCATCTCGGCTGCGACGCGGCTTGCCGCGAACCGGTTGTCGGCCTCGCGCTCCCGCGGATCCTGCAGCACGACGTCGCTGAGCGTCAGATTGACCGTCGGCCAGAGGCTGACCCTGGCGCCGCCATTGATGGCGAGCTTGTAGCCGGTCTCCCGCTCGACCCGTTCGGTGATAGCAGACGTGAGGAAAGACGACGGGATCCCGACCGCGGCGATCAGGGCGACGATCACGATCACGGCAGCAATGGCGGCCCCGGCGAATTTCAGTGCTCTCATCTCGATATTCCAGGCCGGGCAGACAGGGTTCCGCCGCGCAAAGACACGGCCGGTCGCACGAGATTACCCCGCAAACGGGACCTCGCTCCAATCACCGGAAAAATATTCCGTTACCAGCATGAACTTATGTGACCTCTCACACACTCTTATGAGGGTGATTTTTGCTAACCGGGCGTCAGGGGACCGCTCGGATGGATTGGAAGGCAATACAATGAGCAAACAGGCCGAATTTGCGGTCATTCTGAAAATGAACCCGATGTTCGCCGATCTCGGTGCGGACGAGTTGCAGCGGCTTTCGGGCCTCTGTCACACCCAGCAGCTCGCCACCGGCGAGGTGCTGTTCCAGAAAGGCGATCCCGGCGACGCCCTGTTCGGGGTCCGCCGCGGCCAGATGCGCATCGAAACCGGGGCCTCCGACGGCAGCCGGCTCACGCTGAACTTCATGGGATCCGGCGATCTGTTCGGCGAAGTCGCCGTCCTCGACGGCCAGGATCGCACCGCGGATGCGACCGCGGGCGAACCCACCGAATTATTCGTCTTGCGGCGGGAGGATTTCCTCGGCTTCCTCGAGCGTGAACCGAAGGTGGCGGTCAGGCTGATCGCATTGCTGTGCCAGCGCATCCGCTGGCAGAGCGAGCGGATGGAAGAATCCGTGCTGCAGCCATTGCCGGTCCGTCTCGCACGCCGGCTGTGCGCGCTCGCGGAGGATTTCGGTTCCGAGGTGCACATCTCGCAGGAACAGCTCGGCATCTTCGTCGGCGCCGCGCGCGAGAGCGTCAACCGGCAATTGCAGACCTGGCGCAAGGACGGCATCGTCGACCTGCAGCGCGGCCGGATCATGCTGCACAACATGACCAAGCTGACGGCAGTCGCACGCAACGATTAGAGACGTTTTCGAGCGAAGTGGACAATCGGTTCGCGTCAAGAGCGCGATAAATGAGAAGCCAGGCGGAACGCATGCAGCGCGCGCGAGGATCAGATCCTGTCGCGCGCTTTGCTTGCCCGCGTTGACGCACTCCTGCCTAAAAGACTTGCTTGCATGACCGCGCCGGTATCGGTTTCATCCGGCCTGCCGGTCCTTGGGGTGACACCCAGCCTTGCTGGCCTCACGCCATCCACCTGCAAACCCCTGCGGTCTCTTTCCCGTTGACCGCAGGGGTTTTGCATTTCGCGTCTGCGCGACGCAAATCCGCCTGCCTCAATCGGCCCGGAGCCGAGCTTGCGCTTGAACGCCGCAGCGAAGGCGCCGGCGGATGCGCGCTTGTGCGGTCTGGACTATGCTGTTCCCGCACTCTACTTCGGTTCGGGAATGGAAAAGGGAGGTTCCTCATGGACAACCAGGGCGCAGGCGGCAAGCCGCCGGTCAAGTCGCAGGAGGATCTTCGCGGGCATTTCGGGCAGGTGAGCCCGCTCGCGGAGAAGAAGGTCCTCCACCATCTCGACAAGTTCTGCCGCGACTTCATCGCGCTCTCGCCGTTCCTCGTCATCGCCTCGAGCGACGGCAATGGCCATGCCGACGCCAGTCCGCGCGGCGACGCGCCCGGCTTCGTCTCGGCGATCGACGACAAGACGCTGCTGATCCCGGACCGGCGCGGCAACAACCGCGTCGATACGTTCGGCAACATCATCGCCTCGCCCGGGGTCGGGCTGATCTTCATGGTGCCGGGCATCAACGAGACGCTGCGCATCAACGGGCGGGCGGAGATTTCGCAGGAGCCGGATCTGCTGATCCCGCTGACGGTGCAGAACGTGACGCCGATCATCGGCCTCAAGGTGCATGTCGATGAAGTCTACTTCCATTGCGGCAAGGCGCTGATGCGCTCGAAGCTGTGGAGTCCCGCTGCGCAGGTCGAACGCAGCAGCTTCCCGACGCTCGGCCGGATCATCGCCGAGCAGACCGCCGCGATCGAGGTCGAGGTCGCCGAGAAGGCGATGGAAGAGGCCTATCGCACGCGGCTTTACTAGGAATGTGGCACGGGCGGGGGAGCTTGCTGCGCGCAACGCGCAGCACCCCCCGATCGCTGTCGACCGCGAGGGGCTCGGTCTCACAGGCAGGTGCGACCGCTACGGTGACGTTACTTGCTTCAGAAGAGCCGTATCGGTGAACTCGACGAGTTCAGCGATCTTGCCATTTTCGAACCTGAAGAGATCGAGAACATCCGCGGTGAAGGTGATGTTCTTCGGAATAAAGCGAACGGTGATGGTCGAATGTACGGCGGCCCGATCGCCGTCGACGAGAAAGCTGGTGATCTTGCGATCCATGAACTCGAAGGCCGCGATGTACTGCACCAGCGCCTGCCTGACATTCGCATGCCCTTCGACGACGCCGGTCAAATGAAGAGCCTTCTTGTCGCCGACCAGTTCGAAACGCGAATCGGAACCAAACGTTTCCATCAATGAATCAATTTCACCCTTGCCGCGAGCGGCGTAAGCTTGGGTGACCAAGCGCTGCATTGCTTCACGGTCTGCCATAGGGAGCCCTCCTCTCCTCCTGAAAGATAGGCACTCTACCACACCGCGAGTGCGGTCGGCGCACAACTTTCGGAAAGGGCGGCCGGCTTACTCGGCGGCGGGCGAGATCATGCTTGGCGGGCCGGGGGGCCGCTTGGTCTCGTCGGACTTCGGCTCGCTCGGGGTCAGCTCGTGGTCGGCATGTGAGACCACGAGCCGCTTGCCGAGGCGCCAGATCAGGCCGCCGATGTCGTCCATCACCATGAACATCGCCGGCACGAACACCAGCGACAGCACGGTCGAGAAGATCAGGCCGCCGATCACCGCGAGCGCCATTGGCGAACGGAATTCGCCGCCGGCGCCGAACGCCAGCGCTGACGGCATCATGCCGGCGGCCATCGCGATCGTGGTCATCACGATCGGACGGGCACGCTTCATGCCGGCGTCGATCATGGCCTCCTCGCGCGCCTTGCCGTCGCGGATCGCCTCGACCGCGAACTCCACCAGCATGATGGCGTTCTTGGTGACGATGCCCATCAGCATCAGGATGCCGATCCACACCGGCGTGGTGAGCTGTTTGCCGGTCAAGAGCAACGCGCCGATCGCGCCGCCGATCGAGAGCGGCAGCGAGAACAGGATGGTGATCGGTTGCAGGAAGGTGCCGAACAGCAGCACCAGCACGGCGTAGACCATCATCAGGCCGGCGGTGATCGCGGTGGCAAAACCGTCGGACAGTTCGGCGAGGCTCTCGGCGTCGCCTGACGGGCTGACCTTGACGCCCTTCGGCAGGCTCTTCATGACCGGCAGGTCGTAGATCAGCTTGGTGGCATCGCCGAGCGCGGCATTGCCGACCAGGTCGGCGGCGACGGTGGCCTGCCGCTCGCGGTCGTAGCGGTTGATGCTGGTCGGGCCCTGGTCGAGCTGGATGTCGGCGACGACGGACAGCGGCACGCCGCCGCGCTCGCCGCGCTGGCCGAGCGGCACGCGCAGCTGCTCCAGCATCTGCAGATCGCTGCGCGCATTGTCCTCGAGCTGGACGCGGATCGGCACCTGGCGCTCGCCGGCGTCGAACTTCGCCAGCGCCGGGCCGACGTCGCCGATGGTGGCGACGCGAATGGTCTGCGACAGGCTCTCGGTCGAGACGCCGAGCCGCGCCGCGAGCTCGGCGCGCGGTCGGATGCGCAGCTCGGGCCGGTCGAGCGCGGTCTCCGAAATCACATTGGCGATGATCGGGATCCGCTTCATCTGCGTCGCCAGTTCGCTCGCGACGTTGTTGACGATGTTGCTGTCGGTGCCGGTGACGACCAGCGAGATGGCACGCAGGCCGTTCTCGTCGAGGAACCAGAACCTGATGTCGGGGACGTTATCGAGCTCCTTGCCGATCGACAGCTCGAGCTCGCGCTGGGTGATCCTGCGGTCCGCCTTCGGCGTGTAGTTGATGATCAGCGCGGCGCGGCGCACCTCCTGGATGCCCGGCGGCACGCGGCCGCCGTCGACGAATACGCTGCGCACCTCGGGCCGCTTGCGCAGACGCGCCACGATCTCCTCGGTGACCTTCTCGGTGTAGGCGAGCTGCGAGCCGGGCGGCAGCTCCATCGCCAGCAGCGAGCGCGCGGTGTCCTGCGCCGGCAGGAAGCCCTGCGGCAGCAGCGTGATGCTCCAGATCGACGCGGCGAACACCGCAAAGCCGAGCAGCACGGTGATGTAATGGTGCTTCACCGACCAGGTGACGAGGCTGTGATAGGTGCGCAGGATGCGGCCGGGCGGCGGGTCGTCATGGTCGTGATGCTTGAGGAAATAGGCAGCCAGCATCGGCGTCACGAAGCGCGCGGCGAGCAGCGAGAAGAACACCTGCACCGAGACAGTGATTCCGAACTGCTTGAAGAATTGCCCGGCAATGCCGGACATGAAGCTCGCGGGTGCAAAGATCGCGATGATGGTGAGCGAGATCGCGATCACCGCGAGGCCGATCTCGTCGGCCGCTTCGAGTGCCGCGCGATAGGGCGTCTTGCCCATCCGCATGTGGCGAACGATGTTCTCGATCTCGACGATGGCATCGTCGACGAGGATGCCGGTCGATAGCGTAATGGCGAGGAACGAGACGAGGTTGAGCGAGAAGCCGAGCAGGTCCATCGCCCAGAATGCCGGGAAGATCGACAGCGGCAGCGAGACCGCGGCGATGATCGTGGCGCGCATGTCGCGCAGGAACAATAGCACGATGATGACGGCGAGGATCGCGCCCTCGAACAAGGTCGAGATCGCGGCCTCGTAATTGCCTTTGGTGAACTCGACCGAGGTGTCGATCAGCTTGAGATCGACGTCGGGATAGGCAACCTTCAGGGCGTCGATCCGCTTTTGCACCGCGGCCGCGACCACGACGTCGCTGGCGCCCTTGGAGCGCTTGATGCCGAGCGCCACGACAGGCTCACCGTTGAAGCGGGCGAAGGTGCGCCGGTCGGCGATGGTGTCGGTGACGGTGCCGAGATCGTCGAGCCGGATCTCGCCGCCGCCGAACAGCGGAATCATGGTGCCGGCGAGCTCGTTCAGGGTCTTGGCGCCGGCCAGGGTGCGGATCGCCTGGTCGTTCTTGCCGATCTCGGCGCGGCCGCCGGCAACGTCGACGTTGGTGCCGCGCAGGATCTGGCTGACATTGACCGCGGTGAGCCCCACCGCCTGCAGCTTGTCGGGATCGAGCGAGACCAGGATCTCGCGCTCGACACCGCCGATGCGCTCGACCTGGGCGACACCGCGCACGCCCTGCAGCGCGCGCTTGACCACGTCGTCGACAAAATAAGACAGCTGCTCCGGCGTCTTGCCGGGCGAGATCGCAGCATAGGTCACGATCGGCAGGCCGATGACGTCGACGCGCTGGATCAGCGGCTCGGTGACGTTCTGCGGCAGGTTGGCGCGCACCCGCGTCACCGCGTCCTTGACGTCGTTGAGTGCGCGGTCGGTGTTGGTCTCCAGCGCGAACTGGATCGTGGTCACCGACAGGCCGTCGGTGATCGAGGAGGAGATATGGCGCACGCCCTCGACGCCGGAGACACCGTCCTCGATCGTCTTGGTGACCTGCGATTCAAGTTCCGACGGCGCTGCGCCGAACTGCGAGACCGCGACCGAGATCACCGGAATGTCGGCGCTCGGCAGCCTTGTCACCGCGAGCTTGGTGAAGGAGACCCACCCCAGCACCAGCAGGATGATCGAGAAGACGATCGAGGGAAGCGGGTTCCGGATCGACCATGCCGAGATGTTCAAAGCCATTAGCGTGCCCGAATTAGCGTGATCGCGTGCGATCGAGTTCGTCGGCGAACATGGTCTTGATCTGGTCGCCGTCATGCAGCGAGGTGCCAGCATCGGCCACGACGATTTCGCCGACGTCGAGGCCTTCAAGGATTTCGGTCGAGGTATCGGAGGTCAGCCCGACGCGCACCCTGCGGGTCTCGACGGTGTTGCCCTTCACGACCTGCAAGGTCAGGCGGTCGATCGCGGTGCGCGGCACTGCGACGCCGCAGGAGCGTTTGGCGTCGATATTGGCGCGCGCGAACATGCCGACCTTCAGCGTCGGATTGTTGTTGATGGTGATGCGGACGTGGCCGAGCTGGGTGGCGCGGTCGATCTGCGGCGAGATCTGACGGACCTTGCCGACGATGTCGGGCGCGTCGTCACGGCTGATCCGCACATTGGCGCCGGGATTGAGCTTCAGCAGCTGGAAGCCCGGCACCTCGGCGTCGAGCTCGATCTCGTTGTTGATCGAGATCTTGAACATCGGGGGAGCCTGCGGCGAGGCCGGGGCGCCGGGCGCAGTGCGCACCTCGGTGACGAGGCCGGCGGCCGGCGCGCGCAGCACGACCGGCTTGGCATTGGCCTGGGCGGCCTGCTGCGGCGGCGGGGTCAGCCGTGCCAGCTCCTGGTTCTCGGTCACGGTGTCGCCCTCGCGCACCAGCACGTCGGTGACCTTGGAGCCGTCCTGGTCGACATTCACCTGCGCCTCGCGGCGCGGCACGATGAAGCCGGTGACGCGGACCATGTCGGAGAAGCAGGCATTGGTCGACTTCGTCACCACGACCAGCGCCTGGCCCGGCGTCTCCTTCTCCTCCGGATGGGAGCGGTGCTCGAACGCGTAATAGGCGACAGCCAGCGCGAGGAAAACCACCGTGCCGAGCGCAGGCTTGAGGTATTGGGAAAAGTTCATCGCCTGATCAATCCAGAACTTGGCGCGTATCGACAGGGGTTGTCTTGGGCGCTCGTCGAAGTCTCATCACGCTCGCCATCGTATTCCCTAGGCATGCGGAAGGCCGGTGTCCATTGTTCCGGATCAGGCCCTGACGTCATGTGAGGCGGGTCACCTGTGGGCTGCTCCGGGCTTCTGCCCTCAAGCAAATGCGCCCCGCCGGGGTGCGGGACGCATTGTAACCTCAAAAAGCGGCTACGCCACCGCCCATCACATCCAGATCATTCGGACCAGATTACTTGACCAGATCACTTGGACGCCGTGTCCTTGTTTTCCACGTTGACGACCTGGACGCGCCGGTTGATGTCCGCCATCGGGTGGCCCGGGTCCTTCAGCTTGCTCTTGCCATAGCCGACGGTGACGAGATCGGTGCCGTTGATGCCGTATTTGTCGACCAGATAGCGCTTGATTGCGTCGGCGCGGCGCTCGGAAAGGCCCTGATTGTAGTCCTCACCGCCGGCCGCGTCGGTGTGGCCAGCGACCACGAAGGTCGAGCCCTTCAAATCCTGATTGGTGAGGGCGCGGCCGAGCGCCTGCACCGAGGGCAGCGACTTCGCGCTGATGTCGGCGGAGTTGTAGTCGAAGTTGATCTCGAGATCGATCTTCGGCTTGTCCTGCACGATGGTCGCGATTTCCTCGCGCTCGGTCGAGGACAGCGAGCGGGTGGCGCGGCCGCGGACGCTCTGCACGAATTTGGCCTGCTCGGCGTTCAGCCCGGGCGAGGTCTGCGGCCTGACCGATAGACCGCGGGTCAGCGGCTTCTTCTCGGGTGTCAGCGCCTTGATGATCTGGTCCTCGGTGACATCGTCACCGGCGCGGGCGGCTGCCATGCCGAACGACAGCATGGCGCCGGCGGTCACGAATGAGAGGATCGCGGCCTTTGCCGTCGGCTTGAACATTTCGGTCCCTCCTGCGCCGGCTGGCGCGGTTCCATGCAACGCTTCAGATCGATTGGCCGGCATCGCTGCCGGCCCGCACCCTCTGATTAGTCGCGCGATTGCATCAGCGGTTCGAGCCGCGGCAGGCCGTCGTCCATTTGTTACTGGACGCCGTAGTCGGCAAATTCCTTGACGATGTTCGGGTCCATCGCCTTGGCGTTGGCGATGTCGAGATCGCCTTCCACGACCGCGCCGTTGCGCTTCTTGGCAAGGCCGCGTCCGTACAGCGACGAGGTCAGCCGCGGGTTGATCTTCAGCGCGGCGTCGAAATCGGCGATGGCGTTCTTGTTCTGCCCGCCCTTCAGGTTCATCAGGCCGCGGCTGTCGAGCGCATCGACGAAATTCGGACGCAGCCGCAGCGCCTCGTTGCAGTCCTTCAGCGCCGCTTGCAGGTCGCCGATCACGGTGCGGACCCAGCAGCGGTTGTTGTAGGCCTCGACATCCTTCGGGTTCAGCCGCAGCGAATTGGTGAAGTCCTTCACCGCGAGGTCGTAAGCACCCTTGCTGGCATAGACCTGGCCGCGGCGGTACAGCGCAGCCGCATCGTCAGGGTTCTTGTCCAGTTTCTCGCTGAGGCTCTTGATCGTCGGATCGTCGGCGAGCACGGGCGAGTTGCTCGGCGCCGGCGTGGGCTGGATCACCACCGGCGGCGGAGGCGCAGGCGGCGGCAGCGCGATCTCGGGCGCCTTCGGCGCAGGCGGCGGTGCGGTCGGCGCTGTCGCGACCGAGGGTTTCGGCGGTGCCGGTGGCGGCGTCGGTGCCGTTGCCGCAGGAGGCGCCGGTACCGGCGTCGGCGTTGCGGCGGGCGGAGCTGGCGTTGCTGCGGGCGGTGCCGGCGGGGGCGCGACCGGCGGTGCCGTAGCTACCTCGGTTGACGGCGATGCGGTCGGCGCGAGCGCAGCATTTGGCGATCCCGGCGCGCCGCCCGGAATGAATGAAAAATCCTCAGCCAGTGACGACGAAATCCACGGCACCTGCTCCTGCCGCGAGGCCCGGGTGACGCCGACGCGGGTCCGGTTCAGCGTCTCCTCGGCCATCAAATCGGGGGTGCGGATCTCCTTCAGCAGTTCCCGCACGAACAGGCTGTGGTCGCTGCCATTGTCCGAGACGACGGACGACAGCGCCGCCGAGTACATGACGAGCGTACCGTTGGGCGCGATGACAGGGGCGAGGCCTGCCGAGAAGCTGCGGAAGCGGCGCTCGAACGGGTTGCGCCTGGAGGCGTCGATCAGGGCGATCTTCACCCCGGCGCCGCGGCTGTTGATCTCGCCGAGCGCGGTCTCGAGGCTGAAGCCGTCGCGGCGCACGTCGGCCTCGGCCCAGATCTGGGCATCGACCGGGATCATGTAGCTCTGCCGGTTCGACTGGATGCCGTAGCCGGAGAAGAAGATCAGCGCGACCGAGCCCGGCTTGATCTTGCCGTAGAGCCGGTCGAAGGCGCGGCGCATGCCGTCGCCGGTCAGGTTCTCGCCGACCTCGACGGTGAAGCCGTCGCGCTTGAGCTCGTCGGCGACGTCACGCGCGTCGTTGACCGGCTCCTTCAGCGGCGCATCGGCATCGGGATATTTGGCGTTGCCGATGACCAGCGCGAAGCGATCGCCGGCGGCGAAGGACAGGGTCGGCGACGCGATTGAAAAAATCAGCGTGGCGAGCAAGGCAAGGCGGATTTTCATAATCGCGGCAAATCCAGATCGCGGCATTCCAATGAAATGGCGCCGCTTCCAGCCTGCGCCTCGGGAACCTTACTCTAGAGCCTTTTCCGTTCCGATGGAAATCGGAACGGGGCTCTAGATTCTTGTTTTGACGCGTTTTCTTCACGCGAACCGGCAGCCACTTCGCTCGAAAACGCTCTAGCGAAATTGCATTATCAAACCACGGCCAAACTCCCGTCAACGGCTTGCGGCAGCATCGTTTATCGCGGTGACCTCGGCGAGACCGCAGTGCAACAGCATGCGGTCATGGCGGCCATCGCCGTCCTGGCATGGTGCCGGTTCCGGCGAGCCGATAATGTGATTGCGTTCACAGAGGCTGCGGCCGCCCTGTCATGCACTCGTCGCACTGTGCGCGGTTTGACCTTTGCGCGAGGCGATGGCTTTGTGTCCGGGACGGCAAGCCATTTTAAAAAGACCTGCAAACAAGACCGCAAACAAGAGCGAAACCGATGGGAAACGCCTACGAGATCTACGCCCTGCGCTATGCGACGATGTCGCCGCGCACGCCCCACCTCAACTTCCTGGTGCCCGATCCGCACGACACCACGGCACAGGATCTGGATTATTTCGTCTGGCTGATCCGTGGCCACGGCCGCGACATCCTGGTCGACACGGGCTTCAACGCCGAGGAGGCCAAGGCGCGCGCCCGCAAGCTGACGCTTAACCCGGTCGATGCGCTGGCCGGCTTCGGCGTCAGTGCCGATGCGATCCGCGATGTGATCGTCACCCATCTGCATTACGACCACGCCGGCAATCTGGATCGCTTCCCGAACGCCAAATTCCATCTGCAGGAACGAGAGATGAGCTACGCGACCGGCCGCTGCATGTGCAACGGCATGCTGCGCCATCCGTTCTCGATCGAGCACGTCACGCAGATGGTGCGGCATGTCTATGGCGAGCGCGTCACCTTCCATTCCGGCGACGGCGAGATTGCGCCCGGCGTCACCGTGCACCGCGTCGGCGGTCATTCCGACGGCCTGCAGGTGGTGCGGGTCGAGACCGCGCGCGGCCCGGTGGTGCTGGCGTCGGATGCTGCCCATTACTATGCGAACTTGCACAAGAGGAGCCCGTTTCCGATCGTCTACAATGTCGGCGACATGGCGCAGGGCTGGGAGACCGTCGAGCGGCTCGCCGGTCATCCCGACCGCTTCATTCCCGGTCACGATCCGATCGTCAGCGAAATCTATCCGCGCGCCAGCGACAAGGTCGATGCGTTCGCGCTGCATCTCGCGCCATCGCGATCGTTCGCGAAATAGCCTCGCCGATTGGATGAGGCGCATCTGCAACAGGTCAAGAAACGTCAAAGAAGAAGCGATATGACTGACTACAAGACTGCCGACACGAAGACTCTTGGGTTCATCGGCCTCGGCGTGATGGGTGAGCCGATCTGCCGTAACCTCGTCAAGAAGAGCGGCAAGCGCGTCGTCGTGTTCGACCTTGCGGCCGAGCCGCTGCAACGGCTCCGCGCCGACGGCGCCGATGTGGCTGAAACGGTCGCCGACGTCATCAAGCAGAGCGACGTGCTGTTCCTCTGCCTGCCCAGCGCAAAACATGTGCGCGCGGTGTTCGAGGGCGACGGCATTCTGAAGAACGTCAGAAGCGGCCAGGTCGTGGTCGATCTCGGCACGTCTTCGGTGAGCCAGACCCGCGATTTCGCCGGGCAGTTGCAGGCCAAAGGCGCGGCCTGGGCCGATGCGCCGATCGCGCGCACCCGGCAGGCGGCGCAGGACGGCACACTCAGCGTGATGGTCGGCGCGGTGCCCGCGCTCTATGCCGCGATCGAGCCCTTGATCCGCTGCTTTGCCACCGACGTCACCAATTGCGGCGACGTCGGCGCCGGGCAGGTGACCAAGATCCTCAACAACATGGTGCTGTTCGAGACCGTCAATGCGCTGGCGGAGGCCGTCGCGGTGGCGAAGCACAACGGCGTCGATCCGAAGCTGCTGCTGGACACCCTGTCGAAGGGCTCGGCCGACAGCTTTGCGCTGCGCAACCACGGCATGAAGGCGATCGTGCCCGGGGTGTTTCCGGAACGCGCGTTCTCGACCGAATATGCGCTGAAAGATCTGTCCTACGCGCTGGAGCTCGCCGCCGACGCCGGCATCAAGATCCGCGGCGCGGAGCTGATCGGCACGGTGCTGCAGGAGGCGATCGACAGGGGATCGAAGGATAACTACTTCCCTGTGATCGCGAAGCATATCGAAGGGGCGTGACGGCTCCGTCATTGCGAGGAGTGCAGCGACGAAGCAATCCATCGGTTCGCATGCTTGGATGCATGGATTGCTTCGCTTCGCTCGCAATGACGGTGGAGGGACTGCGCACAAAATTCGATCACCGTCACCCTGAGGAGCGCGCTCTTGCGCGCGTCTCGAAGGGTCGACGGCCACCAGCCGGGCCGTGCATCCTTCGAGACGCGCTACGCGCTCCTCCAGCGACAAAGGCGAAGCCTTTGCGCGGGGATGACGGGTTGAGTGGCCCTAATACGCGTCTTTCGCGTCGGCCTCTTCGCTGGTCTGCACCAGCTCGAGGCTGCTCTCGACCTTGCCGAGCAGACGCCCGAGGTCGCGGCGTTCCTGCGCGGACAGGCAGGACAGGATCTCCTGCTCCTTGCGCAACAGACGCGGGATCAGCTCTTCGTACAGTGCCTGGCCCTTCTTGGTCAGCCGCAGACGGAATTCGCGGCGGTCGTCGGCGTTCTCGACGCGCTCGACGATCTCGCGCTCCATCAATGCCGACACCGCGCGGCTGATGGTGGATTTATGGGTGCGGGTGCAATGCGCGATGTATTGCGCGCTGCAGGGATCGCTGCGGAAACCCAGCGTCGCGAGCACGCGCCACTCCGGAATGTCGAGGCCGTAGCGCGCCTGATATTCGCTCGACAGCGCCGAACTCACCTCGGCCGCCAGCCGGTTGAGGCGGAACGGCATGAAATGAAAGAGGTCGAGGCGTTTCTTCGCCGGCGCGGCATCGTCGCGCGCGTCGGCTTCCACGGCGCTGCGTGCCCTGGCTGGAGGCTGGCTTGCAGAGGTCCTGGCCAAAAATTCCTCCAAATTGAGTTGACGGCGGGCCCGACTGGGAGTTTAAGATAGTTGCAAGTGAGACTAATTTAGCAAGGTCGCGGCCGGCCCGCAAGGTCCCGTCGCAAGCCAGTTACACAAGCCGCAGCCCGAGCCCACAGACAAGGGCCGGCGCAAGGGAACATCCAGGGCACGCAATGGCATCAGCCAATACGGCACAGGCCAAAACCCAGTTCGGCTATCGCCGCCACCCCGACCAGGAGCGGTCGGGCGCTAACGTCGCGGAGCATCCGGTCGTCGTGGTCGGCGCCGGGCCGGTGGGATTGTCGCTTGCGATCGATCTTGCGCAGCGCGGCCAGCGCGTGGTGCTGCTCGACGACGCCGACCGGATCGGTGAGGGCTCGCGCGCGATCTGCTTCTCGAAGCGCTCGCTGGAGTTCTGGGATCGGCTCGGCGTCGGGGACCGCATGGTCGAGAAGGGTGTGGTGTGGAGCGTCGGCAAGATTTTCCATGGCGCCTCGCAGCTCTATCAGTTCAATTTGCTTCCCGAGGAAGGCCACAAGCGGCCCGCCTTCATTAATCTGCAGCAGTTCTACGCCGAGGCCTATCTGGTCGACCGGGTGGAGCAGCTGCCGGAAATCGACCTGCGCTGGCGCAACAAGGTGATCGCGCTGGAGAGCCGCAATGACGGTGTCGCGCTGACCATTGCGACGCCCGAAGGCTCCTATCAGGTGCATGCGTCGTTCGTGGTCGCCTGCGATGGCGCCCGCTCGTCGCTGCGGCAGATGGTCGGCGCGGAGTTCGCAGGCCAGGTGTTCGAGGACCAGTTCCTGATCGCCGACGTCAAGATGACGGCGGCATTCCCGACCGAGCGCTGGTTCTGGTTCGATCCGCCATTCCATGCCGGCCGCTCGGCGCTGCTGCACAGGCAGCCCGACGACATCTGGCGCATCGATCTGCAGCTCAATCCGGACGCCGATCCGGTGGCCGAGAAGCAGCCCGAAAATGTCCGGCCGCGGATCGAGCGCATGCTTGGGCATGACAAGTTCGAGTTCGAATGGATCTCGCTCTACAAGTTCCAGTGCCGCAGGATGGCAAAATTCATCCATGGCCGCGTGATCTTCGCCGGCGATTCCGCGCACCAGGTCTCGCCGTTCGGCGCCCGCGGCGCCAATTCCGGGCTCGAAGACGCCGAGAATCTGGCGTGGAAGCTCGACCGCGTGCTGCGCCGGCTGTCGCCGGAAGGCTTGCTGGAGAGCTATCACATCGAGCGCAGCGCGGCGGCCGACGAGAACATCCGCGAGTCCACCCGCTCGACCGATTTCATGGCGCCGGCGACGAAGCAGGAGGCGCGGCTGCGCCAGGCGGTGCTGGCGCTCGCGGAGGATACCGAGTTCGGCAAGCGCATGGTCAATGGCGGCCGCCTGTCGGTGCCGTCGGTCTACGACACGCCACTGTCGAGCGGCGATCGCGACGACTGGCGCGGCGGCCCGCGGCCGGGCGCCTCGATGCTCGACGCGCCGGTGACGGAGCCAGGCGGCGGTTCCAGCTATCTGACCGACGCGTTCATCAGGCAGGGAACGCGTTTCACGCTGCTGACGTTTGGCAATGGCGCTGATGTCGATGTGCCCGACGGCGTCGGCAGCATCCGGGTCGGCGGCGAGGGCGGGCTGGTCGACGCGCAAGGCCTTGCCGGCCAGCGCTACGATGCCGAGCCCGGCACCGCCTATCTGCTGCGGCCGGATGGTTATGTCGCGGCACGCTTCCGGAATGTCGCGCGGCCGGCGCTGGATGCAGCGCTGGCGCGCGCAGCCGGCCTGAACTGAGGGATCTGCGATGGCGCTCTCGACCAGTTCGAACTTCGCAAAGCCCGATGACGCCTTCCGCGCCATCGTCGAGGCGCATCGCGGCCTCACCGACGCACAGAGCGCCGATCTCGATGCCGCACTGGTTCTGGTGCTCGCCAACCATATCGGCGATCTCGACGTGCTGCGCGAGGCGATCGCGCTGGCAAAACGGCGGACGCTGGACGCGAGCCAGCAGCAACAGCAGCAACAACAATAGCACTGACCAAACGGACAGGATTGAACTGATGGCCAAAGGTTTCGCATCGACCACTGACCTCGCGGAGAAGAAGGTCACCTTCTCCGAGATCGGCACCGATCTCTACGCCTTCACCGCAGAGGGCGATCCCAACACCGCTGTGATCGTCGGCGAGGACGGCTGCCTGGTGTTCGACGCGCAGGCAACGCCCGCGATGGCGAACAAGGTGATCGAGCGGGTCAAGACCGTCACCGACAAGCCGATCAAATATGTCGTGCTGTCGCATTATCACGCGGTGCGCGTGCTCGGTGCCTCGGCCTATCACGCGCAGGGCATCGTGGCCTCGCAGGAGACCTACCGCCTGATCGAGGAGCGCGGCCAG
Organism: Bradyrhizobium sp. INPA03-11B; assembly: GCF_040446015.1. Lineage (NCBI taxonomy): Bacteria > Pseudomonadati > Pseudomonadota > Alphaproteobacteria > Hyphomicrobiales > Nitrobacteraceae > Bradyrhizobium > Bradyrhizobium sp. INPA03-11B. The sequence continues at coordinate 2,094 of NZ_JASGSR010000103.1, read as the reverse complement.
CAGGATTGGGATTCCGAGTATGGCCGCTTCCCGCGGCTGTTCCAGGATGCGGCGAGCATTCCCGGCCTGACCTGGCCGACGCTGACCTTCGAAGGCGAGATGTCGATCTATCTCGGCAAGCGCGAGGTGCGGCTGATGCAGCTCGGCGCCGGCCACACCTCGGGCGATATCGTCGCCTGGGTGCCGGATGCCGAGGTGATGTTCTCGGGCGACCTGATCGAGTACCACTCGGCCTGCTATTGCGGCGATGCGCATTTGCGCGAATGGCCGATGACGTTGAACGAGATCCGCGCCTTCAATCCGAAGGCGATCGCGCCGGGCCGCGGCGATGCGCTGAAGGGCCTCGAGACCGGCCGCGATGCGATCGCGATGACCCGCGATTTCGTCACCACGCTCTATGGCGCGGCGGAATCGTCCGTCGCCAAGAGCCGCTCCTTAAAGGAATCGATGGCGGCGACGCGCGAGGTGATGGATCCGAAGTTCTCGAAGTTCGCGATCTACGAGCACTGCCTGCCGTTCAACGTTTCGCGTGCCTATGACGAGGCGTCCGGGATCGACGATCCCGTGATCTGGACCGACAAGCGCGACCAGGAAATGTGGGCCGCCCTGCAAGGAGGAGGATAGACATGAACATCAATACCTCGCCTGATCAGATCGTGCGCAGCTCGGGGCAGGTGACCCCGGGCTACATGTCCGGCTTCGGCAACAGCTTTGAGACCGAGGCGCTCCCTGGCGCGCTGCCGATGGGGCGCAATTCACCGCAGCGCTGCGCCTATGGGCTCTATGCCGAGCAACTGTCCGGCTCGCCGTTCACGGCGCCGCGCGGCACCAATGAGCGCTCCTGGCTCTACCGCATCCGCCCGTCGGTGCGGCATTCCGGCCGCTTCGCCAAGGCCGATGCCGGACTGTGGCGCACCGCGCCGTGCCACGAATACGACATGCCGATCGCGCAGCTGCGCTGGGATCCGGCGCCGATCCCGAAGGAGGACATGACCTTCCTGCAGGGCGTGCAGACCATGACCACGGCCGGCGATGCCAACACCCAGGCCGGCATGGCGGCGCACATCTATCTCATCACCAAATCGATGGTCGATCAGCATTTCTACAATGCCGACGGCGAGATGATGTTCGTGCTGCAGCAGGGCAATCTGCGTCTCGTCACCGAGTTCGGCCGCATCGATGCCGAGCCGGGCGAGATCGTGGTGATCCCGCGCGGCGTCAAGTTCCGCGTCGAGATTCCGAATGGTCCGGCGCGCGGCTATCTCTGCGAGAATTACGGCGGCGCCTTCACGCTGCCTGAGCGCGGCCCGATCGGCGCCAATTGCCTGGCCAATTCGCGCGACTTCCTGACGCCGGTGGCCGCTTACGAGGACAAGGACACGCCGACCGAGCTCTACGTCAAATGGGGCGGCGCGCTGTTCAAGACGCAGCTCGCCCATTCGCCGATCGACGTGGTCGCCTGGCACGGCAATTACGCGCCCTACAAATACGATCTGCGCACCTTCTCGCCGGTCGGCGCGATCGCCTTCGATCATCCCGATCCGTCGATCTTCACGGTGCTGACCTCACCGTCGGAGACCGCTGGCACCGCGAATATCGACTTTGTGATCTTCCCGGAGCGCTGGATGGTGGCCGACAACACCTTCCGTCCGCCGTGGTACCACATGAACATCATGTCGGAGTTCATGGGCTTGATCTACGGCGTGTACGACGCCAAGCCGCAAGGCTTCGTGCCGGGCGGCATCAGCCTGCACAATTGCATGCTGCCGCACGGTCCCGACCGCGAAGCCTTCGAGCACGCCAGCAACAGCGAGCTGAAGCCGGTGAAGCTGACCGGCACCATGGCCTTCATGTTCGAGACCCGCTTCCCGCAGCGCGTGACCCAGCACGCCGCGACGTCGTCGACGCTGCAGGATGATTACTCGGATTGCTGGAAGGGCCTCGAGAAGAAGTTCGACCCGACCAAGCCGTGATCTCACCCTCCCCTGGAGGGGGAGGGTCGGTTCGCATGCAGCGAAGCGGAATGCGAAACGGGGTGGGGTGATCTCTCAACACGGGCGGTGCGTTCGCGGATAGACCGTCACCCCACCCCGC
>NZ_JASGSR010000102.1:0-29258 GCF_040446015.1 Bradyrhizobium sp. INPA03-11B | reverse complement strand
CCGTGCCGGACAATCTGCGCGAGGTGCAGCCGACCGCATTCCTCGCGGTGCCGCGGATCTGGGAGAAGTTCTATTCCGGCATCACCATCGCGCTGAAGGACGCGACGCCGTTCCAGAACTGGATGTACGCCCGCGCGCTCGCGATCGGCAACCGGATGACCGAGTGCCGGCTGGAGGGCGAGACACCGCCGCTGTCGCTGCGGCTCGCCAACCGCGCCGCCTACTGGCTGGTGTTCCGCAATATCCGCCGCATGCTCGGGCTCGACCGTTGCCGGATCGTACTGACCGGCGCGGCGCCGATCTCGCCGGATCTGATCCGCTGGTATCTCGCGCTCGGCATCGACATGCGCGAGGTCTACGGCCAGACCGAGAATTGCGGCGTCGCGACCATGATGCCGGCGGACCGCATCAAGCTCGGCTCGGTCGGCAAGGCCGCGCCCTGGGGCGAGGTGATGATCTGCCCGAAGGGCGAGATCCTGATCAAGGGCGACTTCCTGTTCATGGGCTATCTCAACCAGCCGGAGAAGACCGCCGAGACGATCGACGCGAAGGGCTGGCTGCATACCGGCGATGTCGGCGCGATCGACAATGAAGGCTATGTCAAGATCACCGACCGGATGAAGGACATCATCATCACCTCAGGCGGCAAGAACATCACGCCGTCCGAGATCGAGAACCAGCTCAAATTCTCGCCCTATGTTTCCGATGCGGTGGTGATCGGCGACAAGCGGCCGTATCTCACCTGCCTGATCATGATCGATCAGGAGAATGTCGAGAAATACGCCCAGGACCAGGACATCCCCTTCACCAACTATGCGAGCCTGTGCCGTGCCCGCGAGATCCAGGACCTGATCCACCGCGAGGTCGAGGCGGTCAACGCCAAGTTCGCGCGCGTCGAGACCATCAAGAAATTCTATTTGATCGAACGCCAGCTCACGCCCGAGGACGAGGAGCTGACGCCGACCATGAAGCTGAAGCGCAGTTTCGTGAACAAGCGCTACGCGGCGGAGATCGACGCCATGTATGGCGAGCGGGCTGTGGCATAGAGCATGATCCGGAAAAGTGTGAAGCGGTTTTCCGAATAGATCATGCTCAAGGAGAGAGCCGACAATAGATTGGCGAAGGAGCGAGCAGGCCCGACCCTTCGCTCAACATGGGCCATTGTTAAGGAGGAGACTGCAATGTCGAAATCGCTGAAGGCGCTGGGCCTTGCGGTGAGCGCGCTGGCGCTGACCTGTCTGCCGGCCGCAGCCCAGACCAAGGTCACCAATGAAGGCATTTCGCCGACCGAGATCGTGATCGGAACGCATCAGGATTTGTCCGGCCCGATCAAGGTCTGGGGCGTTCCGGTGTCGAACGGCATGAAGATGGCGGTTGAGGAGATCAACGCCGGCGGCGGCATCAACGGCCGCAAGATCAAGATGATCCTGGAGGACAATGGCTACGACCCGAAGAAGGCCGTGCTGGCCTCGCAGAAGATGGTCGAGCGCGACAAGGTCTTCGCGATGATCGGCCCGATGGGCTCGCCGACCGTGCTCGCTGCGCAGGACATCCTGTTCGACGCCGGCGTGCTGCAGCTGTTCCCGCTGACCGCGGCCGAATTCACCTTCAAGTTCGATCCCGCCAAGCCGCAGGAGCGGTTGAAGTTCAACAACCTGTTGCCCTATGTCGAGAGCACGCGCGCCGCGCTCAAATACATGATGGACTGGAAGAACTTCAAGAAGCCCTGCATCATGCATCAGGACGACGAGTACGGTAAGAACGTGCTCGACGGCTTCAATCAGCAGCTCGCTGCGATGAAGGTGCAGCCGGCCTCGATCACGAGCTACAAGCGCGGCGCCTCCGATTTCTCGGCGCAAGTCGCCAAGATGAAATCCGACGGCTGCGACCTCGTCGTGCTCGGCACCGTGATCCGCGAGACCATCGGCGCGATGAACGAAGCCAGGAAGCTCGGCTGGGATGTCACCTTCCTCGGCGCCACGCCGACCAACGTGCTTGAAGTGCCGGCGCTCGGCAAGGAAGCCGTCGAGGGCCTCTACGCAGCGTCAGGCTTCGAGATTCCCTACGAGGACACGGCCAAGGGCAAGGTGAAGGACTGGCTGGTCAACTACAAGAAGATGTTCAACTCTGACGCCAACACCCAGGCGATCATCGGCTACAATGCGGTGATGACGTTTGCCTTCTACGCCCAGAAGGCGGGCAAGGATCTCACCGGCCAGAAGATGCTCGATGCGCTGGAGTCCGGCGACAAGTTCCTCGATATCTTCAGTTCGCCCCCGACCAAGTTCTCCAAGACGGATCATCTCGCCAACACCATCACCCAGGTGCAGCAGGTCAAGGGCGGCCGCTGGGTTCTGGTGAAGGACAATCTGATGTTCTGAGCGGGGCAGGGCTCCAATCGATCGTCATTACGAGCGCAGCGAAGCGATCCATAGTCCACAAGCGGAAGCATGGATTGCTTCGTCGCTTCGCTCCTCGCAATGACGGAGGTGGCTTGCGCTCAGATTCGCGGGCCGACGACTTCTTCAATTCACCGCGCGGCCGGCCGCCACGCCGCCTCGGTGACGGGCGGCGCATCGACATAACGGCTGACGCCGTTCTGGTCGATCACGAAGGTCGGCCGGAAACTCCTGATGTCGGTATCCTCGATCATCGCCATGCGGCGGTTGTCGAGCGTCAGCCAGTGGCCGTCGAGCCGCGCCGCGACCACCGCATGGTCCTCGCCGCCCAGCAGGTCGTGCATCACCACGATACGCAAATCCTCCGGCGCGACGCCGGCCTTGGCGAGCGCCACGAATTTGGCGATCGCATAGTCCTCGCAATCGCCGCTGCCGCGGGCGAAGGTGGCGAGCGCAGTGGCCCAGACGTCGGGCTCGCCATAGGTCGCAAGATCGCTGCCCGGGCGGATCGCAAGGTTGATGGCGCGGTTGATCTCGCCGAGCCGGGCTCGGCCGTTGCGCGCGCGACCAAGATCGACGATCGCCAGGAATCGCAGCGCCTCCGGCGACGCGCACCCCGCGCGGTCGCTCTCGCAGGCTGCGAGCTGCACCAGTTCATCCGCCAGCTGGTGCTGCACGCCAAGCCATTTGTCGTGCAGGCCGCCGCCGGCGAGCAGGCTGGTCGCGAGGCCGAACGGTTCGGTTGACTGTCTGAGCAGGGTCGCCGGGCCGGGCGACAGCAGCGAGGCGGCATTAAGCTCGGCAATTGGCGCGGCCAGGACCAGGCCGAAGCCCAACATGACGGAGCGCAGCGCAAACGAGCGAAGCGAGAATCCCATGTGACACCCCCTGTCCGCTCATCGGCGGGTGGACACTACACCGCACACGCGACCGGATCGTTTCATGCCGCGAGCATGACCAGCGATCCCTTCGAATCGACTTAAGATGTGGGGAAACCGGGCCGGACGCTAAAGGGCGCGTGGTCAGGGTCCCGAAAACTTTACCGGTTTGTGAAACGAACCGGCGAACCTTTTTCCACCGCGAAACGCCTCATCCTTGCCTACTGGTTAACCCGGCCAGCCCGCGCACGGGATAGCTGCGATTTGTAAGCCAAGTCACAGCTTTAGCCGGAAAAATCGGGTCAAATGCCCTCTCGGGGTTGCGGGGAAATAAAGGCAAGTACAGAAATGCCAATCAATACCACGAATACGTGGCTCACTACCCATCTTGGCTCAAATCCCATCTCATGGTACCGTCAGGCAAGTTCGGAATACACGACTCATGTGAGAGTGAGCCAAGTCACATCCGCTCAAACCGCGCGACCACAGCACCTTGCGAAAGCAAAGGATGGTTTCGCCAAGCTTTATCCGATGATATGCAGGCGTAATCATTCGGATATTTTACCAATATTAACCCTCGTGCGGTGATCCGCAGTGAACTTTATCGAGAAATTCGACGGCCATTTGCCGAGCGCGGACGCTTATGCCCGCGGACCGGTATACGTCGAAAGCGTTACCTCGAATGCTCCGCCTGGCGCGATCACGGTCGACGACGGGCAATTGCTGTTCACCGGCGACTTCAAGCGGACCGGGGTCGATCTCGTCATCTCGAAGGACGACCGGGAGCTCGTCCTGCACGACTATTTCAAGGGCGAGAAGCGCGCGGCGCTGGCATCGCCTGAAGGCGCGCATCTCACCGGCGATCTCGTCAACGCGCTCACCGGCTACACCCAATATGCCCAGGCGGGCGGCGCGGCGGAGCCGGCCAAGGTCATCGGCCATGTCACCAAGCTGACGGGCAGCGCCACCGCTATCCGCAACGGCGTCGCGATCGTCCTGAACCAGGGTGACAACGTCAACAAGGGCGACGTCGTGCAGTCCGGCGGCGACTCGACGCTCGGCATCACCTTCATCGACGGCACCGTGTTCGGTCTCGGACCGAATGCCAAGATGGTGCTGAACGAGATGATCTACGACCCGAACGGGTCGAGCAATTCGTCGCTGATGAGCCTCGTCTCGGGCACCATCTCATTCGTCGCCGGCGCGACCGCCAAGCATGGCGACATGAAGGTCGATACGCCGGTCGCGACCATGGGCATCCGCGGCACCGCGGTGCTGGTCGAGATCGATTTCGACGTGCAGGGCTCGGGCGGTGTGCCGCCGGCCAAATTCCAGGTGCTGGTCGAGCCCGACGGCACCACCGGCTCCTACATCCTGTTCGACAAGACGACGCTCAATCCGATCGCAACCGTCGATCAGGCCGGCACCCAGACCATCGTCAACGGCCAGGGCAGCGTCAGCTTCGTCTCGTCGGCGCAACTGTCGACCGATGCACAGAAGCTGATCTCCGACGTCTTCGCGCTGAAGTTCACCGACAACAACAATCCCAACACCAAGCTCACGACGAACTTCACGGACAGCGTCGTCCCGGTCACGATCGGCCTGAAGCTCGCTACCGGCGACGTCATTCTGCCGGTCAGCTTTCTGCAGACGTTGATCAACAATGCCGGACCGGACGCCGCGGCCGGCAAACCCGACCACGCTCCGGGGCCGCCGCATGTCGTGACCCAGAATGCGTCGTTCACCGAACAGCCCGGGCTGACCCATAGCACACTGCCCGACACGGTGACCGCACAGATCACATGGACGGACGTCAATCTCGGCGACAAGCCCAGTGCGGTGGTCAGCTTCAGCACGTTCAGCTACCACGACGCCGGCGGCAAGGACGTGACCTCGCAGCTGACGGCGGCGGAACAGGCGGCCATCAAGGCGGTCGAGATCCCGTTGCTGCTCGAGCCCGATCCGAACAACACCAATGTCGGCTCGGCGACCTGGACCTACAGCCTTGCCGACGGCGCCTTCGACTTCCTGGCCGCCGGCGAGACCCTGACGCTGACCTATCTGGTGCGCGTCGACAACAACTATGCGCCGAGCAACGAGACCGCGTTCAAGACCATCACCATCGCGATCACCGGCACCAACGACACGCCGGTGGTGACGTCCGCGGCGCAGGTCGGTTCGATCACCGAGTTGCCATGGACGACGAATTCCGCCGCGCCGGATACCGCGCACGGCACGGTCACGTTCACCGATGCGGATCTGACCGACACGCACACGGTCACCATCACCGGCGTCTCCGAGGCCGGCGTCACCAGCGGGCTTGCCAACCAGGCCACCGTGCTGAGCTGGCTGTCGCTGGGCGCGCTGACCGATTCGACCGATGGCGTGACGGGATCGCGTTCCTGGACGTTCTCGGCAACTGACAAGAGTTTCGATTATCTCGCCGCGGGCGAGACGCTGACGCTGACCTACACGATCCAGATCAACGACCAGCATGGCGGCGTCGTCACGGTCCCGGTCACGATCACGATCGTCGGCACCGACGACATGCCGGTGATCACGTCGCCGACCCAGGCCGCCGCCATCACCGAAGCCGAGGGGACGACCGGCTCGGTGAACCACGATACGGCGTCCGGCACGGTGACCTTCACCGACGTCGATCTCAGCGACACCCACAGCGTCACCGTGGCCGGCGTCACTGAAACCGGAGTCACGTCAGGGCTCCCCGATCAGGCGACGATCCTGAGCTGGCTGTCGCTCGGCGCGCTGTCGGATTCGACCGGTGGCGTGACCGGATCCAATGTCTGGACGTTCTCGGCTGCGGACAAGAGTTTCGATTATCTCGCCGCGGGCGAGAAGCTGACGCTGACCTATACGATCCAGGTCGACGACCATCATGGCGGCGTCGTCACCCAGCCCGTCACGATCACCATCACCGGCACCAACGACCTCCCGACATTTACCGCCGAGCCGCAGACCACCACCATCGCCGAGCAACCCGACACGACGGGTTCATCCAAGCCGGACGTGGCCCTGGGCGTGGTGGGCTTTGCCGACGTCGATCTCAGCGACACCCACACCGTGTCCATCACAGGTGTGACCGAGTCCGGGACGACCACGGGCTTGCCCGAGAATGAGTCCACGATCCTGAACTGGCTGTCGCTGGGGACGCTGACGGATTCGACCGGCCACGTGACCGGATCGCAGGCCTGGACCTTCTCGGCCGCGGACCAGAATTTCGACTACCTCGCCGCCGGCGAGACGCTGACGCTGACCTACACGATCCAGGTCGACGATCATCATGGCGGTGTGGTCAGCCAGCCGGTGACGATCACGATCACCGGCAGCAATGACGTGCCGACGGTCACGTCGGAGGCGCAGGCGGCCACCATCGCCGAGCAGCCCGACACCACGGGTTCGTCCAAGCCGGACAGCGCATCGGGCACTGTGACCTTCACCGATGTGGACCTCAGCGACACCCACACGATGACCATCACCGGCGTGGCCGAAGCCGGAGCGACCGCGGGCCTGCCCGAGGACCAGTCCATCATCCTGAACTGGCTGTCGCTGGGGACGCTGACGGATGCGACCGGCGGGCTGACCGGATCGCAGGCCTGGACCTTCTCGGCCGCGGACAAGAATTTCGACTATCTCGCCACCGGCGAGACGCTGACGCTGACCTACACGGTCCAGCTCGACGACCATCATGGCGGCGTCGTCAACACGCCCGTGACGATCACGATCAACGGCGCCAACGACGCGCCGACGCTCGCCGACGTCAATGCCGGCACGCTCACCGACACCGCCGCATATGACACGTTCAGCCCGCTCACCGGCACGCTGCACGGCCATGACGTCGACGACGGTGAGACGGCAACGCTGACCTATGCCGCCCTCAATTCCGACCACGCCGCGGTCACACAGATCTCGGGTCTCTACGGCACACTCACGGTCAATGCGGACGGCACCTACAGCTACGTTCCTAACGATGCCGCGATCAATGCGCTGCCTAAAGGGAGCTATGCCGACACGTTCACCGTCGAGACGATCGATGTGCACGGCGCGACCGGGACCGCGACGCTGACGGTCGATGTGACCGGCGCCAACGACACCCCGACGCTGGCCTTCCACCCGACCTATCTCAATTTCGACGGCAGCACGACGGCCGTCGGCACGGTGGCGACGACGCATGTCGGCAACGGCACGGACGGGGTCACGCTTGCGGGCTGGGTGGATTGGAACGGCAACGGCAATGCCGGCGATTCCCAGCTGCTGTTCTACGACGGAAGCACGTCCGACGCCGGGCTCGGCGTCAACGGCGTGGTCACGGCCGGTGGCTTACTGGATCTACAGATCCAGAACGGAGGTATCGCGGGCATCGATACCGGGATCACCATCTCGCGCGGAGCGTGGCACCATATCGCGCTGACCCACGTCAACGGCGACTTCACGCTCTATGTCGACGGGGCCGTCGCATTCACGGCCAACGCGAGCGTCAACGCCATTCCGGGCTCGCATGCCGACTTCACCTTGATCGGCGGCGTATCCTCGGAGAACGGCAGCAGCTTCGCGGCCGAGGGTTTCACCGGCAGCATCGCCGATGTGAGTGTCTGGAACTCAGCGCTGACGCAGTCACAGGTCCAGGTGCTCGAATCCACGATGCTGGCGGGCAATGAGAGCGGGCTTGCGGCCTATTTTCCGCTGAGCGATGGCAGCGGCACCAGTGCAGCCGATCTGGTCGGCAGCGCCGGCAATCTGACGGTTCATGGCAATCCGGCATGGGTGGTGAACGGCGACGCCAGCTGGCCCGCCACCGGTCTTTCCACCGCGGCAGGCGCTGCGCTTTCGATCACAGGTCTGAAGGTCTCCGACGTCGACATCGGCAGCACAGAGCAGGTGACGCTAAATGTCGGCCATGGCGCGATCACGCTCGCAAATGCTGCCGGAGTCGAGGTCAGCGCGAATGGCGCCGGCGGCACGCTGACGTTCAACGGCACGGTGGCAGCGGTTGACGCGGCGTTGGCGGGCGGTGTGGTTTACACGCCGTCGTCCGGCTACCATGGCGCCGACTCCTTGCACGTTTCGGCGACCGATCAGGGTGCGTTGACCGCAACGATGGATCTCGCGATCAATGTGACCCCGAGCTCGCCGCTGGAGATTCATACGGATAGTTTGGTTGTGACCGGCAATGAATCGGGTGGAGAGACAATCTCCGGCCTGACGGTGACCGACGCGGGCGCAAGCGCCGATGAGACCTTCACACTGACGGCCCAAACCGCCGGCCTGGGCAGCAGCACTGTCACGCCGCTGTCCGCGGGAGGGTATCTCGCCCAGATCAACAATGTCCTTGCATCCGGCCTCAGCTACTCTGAGGGCGGGGTGCCTCCGGCGACCGACGTCGTGACCGTGTCTGTCGCCGACGCCCACGGCGCGAGCGACACGGTCAACCTGATTTTCAACGTCCAGCAAAATCCGACCGCGCCGGTAACCCTGACCAGCACCGCTGGCAAAGACGTGTTGTTCGGGACGTCGGGTTATCAGGACCAGTTTGTGTTCGCGCCGAATTTCAACCACGACACGATCATGAACTTCAAGCCTGGCCTCGACCACATCGACCTCACCGCGGTGGTATCGACCAGCAGTGTCGATACCTGGATCAGCCAGCACGTTGCGCAGTCGCCGACCAATGCGGCCGATACGCTGATCACGATCGACAGCGCGGACACCATTACGCTGCGCAACGTCAGCCCCGCGGCGCTCGGCCACAACGACTTCCTGCTTCACGTCACGTGACGGCTACCCGGCCGAGCCGCCATTGGCGGCGCGCCCGGCCGGCTCATTGTGCACCGCGCATGCCTGCTCGATTGGAACAACCCTCCGCGCGTGATATCCAGACGCCATGAAACGGCTGAAGGCGATACGAAGGTGGTTCGGACGGCGCTTCGGCTATGCGCGGCTGGCCTGCGTGGCGCTGTTGGTCGGCTTTGCCGCGCTGCGGGCCGTCGATCCGGCCCCGGTGCAGGAGGTCCGCGTCAGGACGTTCGATACCTTCCAGGTGCTCGAACCCCGCCAGAAGACCGCGCGGCCCGTCACCATCGTCGATATCGACGAGAGGAGCCTTGCCGATCCCCGGCTCGGCCAGTGGCCGTGGCCGCGGACACGGCTCGCCGACATCGTCATCAACCTTACCCGGCTCGGCGCCGTGGTGATCGCGTTCGACGCGGTGTTCTCCGAGCCGGACCGTCTCAATCCCGATATTGCGGCCGATACGTTCAGCAGCCTCGACGAGGAGATGCGTGCCAGGCTGCGGCAGCTGCCGAGCAATGACAGCATTTTCGCCGACGCCATCAAGAACTCGCGCGTGGTGCTCGGCGAATCCGGCGGTCCCAATGTACGCGCCGACCTCAACGAAAAGCTGCCGGTCACCGGGCTTGCGATGCTCGGCGAGGAGCCGCAGCAGTTCATGTTCCAGTTTCCGGGTTTGTTGCGCAACGTGCCGGTGCTTGAGGAGGCCGCCGGCGGGCGAGGCCTGTTCACGATCAGGCCGGAACGCGACGGCATCGTCAGGCGGGTGCCGATGATGATGGTCGCGCAGGGCGTCACCATGCCGTCGCTGACGTTCGAAATGCTGCGGGTGGCGAGCGGCTCCGGCACCATCCTGATCAAGGCCGACAAGGGCGGCATCCAGAGCCTCGGCATCAAGGGCTTTGCGATCCCGACCGATCAATACGCCCAGCTTTGGATCCATTACGCCCGCCGCGACCCTTCGATCTATGTTTCGGCCGTCGATGTGCTGGATGGTCGGGTCCCGCCGGACAGGATCGCCGGCAAGCTGGTCCTGATCGGCACCTCCTCGGTCGGGCTGAACGACATCAAGACGACGCCGGTGACGCCGGCCATGCCCGGGGTCGAGGTTCACGCCCAGGTGCTGGAGAGCGCGCTCACCGGCGACGTCGTTTCGCAGCCGAGCTACGGCATTGCGATCGAATTCCTCGCCGCGATGATCATGGGGCTCCTGGTCATCGCCTTCGCGCCGAAATTCGGTCCGATCACGCTGGTCATCGTCGGCGGCATGTTCGCCTCGGTGCTGACCGGCACGTCCTGGTATTTCTATTCCCAGCACCGCCTCCTGATCGATTTCACCTATCCGCTGATGTCGACCACGGCGATCTATCTGACGCTGATCTTCTCGGCTTTCGTGCGCGAACAGCAGCAGCGCCGGCAGATCAGGTCGCAATTCGTGCAGTACATGTCGCCGGCGCTGGTCGAGCAGCTGGCGCAGTCGCCGGAGCGGCTCGTGCTCGGCGGCGAGGAGCGCGAGATGACCATCATGTTCTCGGACATGCGCGGCTTCACTACGATCTCGGAAACCTACAAGCGCGATCCGCAGGGCCTCACAGCGCTGATGAACCGCTTCCTCACGCCGCTTTCCAACGCGATCCTCGCCCGCAAAGGCACGATCGACAAATACATGGGCGACGCCATCATGGCGTTCTGGAATGCGCCGCTCGACGACAAGCAGCATCAGCTCAACGCCTGCGACGCTGCGCTCGACATGCTGGAGCGCGTCGACGACCTCAACCGTGCGCGCGAGCAGGAGGCCAAGGACGGCGGCCATGTCTATGTGCCGCTCAACATCGGTGTCGGCCTCAACACCGGCACCTGCGTGGTCGGCAATATGGGCTCCGACGTGCGCTTCGACTATTCGGTGTTCGGCGACAGCGTCAATCTGGCCTCGCGGCTGGAAGGGCAGTCCAAGGAGTACGGCTTCCCGATCATCGTGGGATCGAAGACCGCGCTTGCCGTGAAGGAGAAGTTCGCGATCCTCGAGCTCGACTTCATCATGGTCAAGGGCAAGAAGGAGCCCGAGGTGATCTATGCGATTGCCGGCCGCGAAGACGTCGCCGGGTCCGGCCGCTTCCAGCGGTTGCGCAACCTGACCATCGAGATGCTAGCCTGTTACCGCAGCCGTGACTGGGATGGCGCACTCGGTGCGATCGAGCGCGGCCGCAAGACCGATGAGGCGCAGACGCTGCAATATCTTTACCGCCTCTATGAGGCGCGCATCCGCGCCTTCCAGAAGGAGCCGCCGCCGGACGATTGGGACGGCGCCTTTGCGCTGACGACGAAATAGGCGCCGCAAATTCGGTGTCGTCCCGGCCTAGTGCGCAATTGCGCACGGGAGCCGGGACCCATGCGCCGCAGCCGGCGCAATGGGCAAGCGGCCAGACGGCTTCTTAACAACGCACATTGGTGGTTATGGGCCCCGGCCTTCGCCGGGACGACGATGGAAGGACCCGGACGACGGTAGAGAGATCTACTCCACCCCGATCTGCGTCAAATCCTGGAACCAGTGCTGCGCCTGCACGAAGGACTTCACCTTCGGCGACAGCGCATGCGGATTGGTGTCGTGCACCACCCACACCAGCGCGGCATCGTCGACGATCAGCGCGTGGGCTTGCGCCAGCAGCGCATCCTGTTTGGCGCTGTCGAAGGTCTGCTTGGCCTCGTCGATCAGCGCGTCGACCTTCGGATTCTTGTAGCCGCCCCAGTTGACGCCGGTCGGCGCCACCTGGCCGGAATGGAAGAACCGCACGATGGCGTAGAGCGGGTCCGACGTGACATAGGCGATGTTGTTGGCGGTGATGCCGGCGTTCATTTCGTCGGCCGCGCCCTTGCGCCAGTGTGAATACAGCGTCTCGAGCTCGACGACCTTGAAATCGATATCGATGCCGATCTCCTTGAAGCTCTGCTGCAGGAATTCGTTCATCGGCAGCGACAGCATCTGCCCGGTGCCGCCCTGGGCGATGATGAAGGTCGTCTTGAGCGGCTTGTCCTTTGAATAGCCGGCTTCCTCCACCAGCTTTTTCGCGGCCGCGAGGTCGTATTTCAGCTCGAAGGTCGGCTTGCCGAACCACGGGCTCGACGGGTCGACCTGGCCCTTGGCCGGCTTCGCCAAACCATTCATCAGGCCGACCACCGCGTCGCGGTCGATCGCGAGGTTGAGCGCCTTGCGCAGGCGGATGTCGCTCCAGGGCGAGCCGGGCAGCACGCTCAGGTGATAATTCCAGACATGCGGCGTCACGTTGTCGACGATCCTCATGCCGGCGGCCTTGAGCTGCGGCACGGCGTCGGGCGCCGGCGTTTCGATCAAATCGACCTGCCCGGCGAGCAATGCGTTGGTGCGGGTCAGCGCCTCCGGCATCGGGATCAGGATCAGCTTGTCGGCCTTTGCCAGCCGCTTCTTGTCCCAATAGTCCGGGTTCTTGGTCAGTTCGGCGAGCTCGCGCGGCACAAGCTTGGTCAGCTTGAACGGACCGGTGCCGGAGGGCTGGTTGGCGAACTTGTCCCAGTCCTTGCCGAGCTTGTCATATTGCGCGGGGCTCGAGACCAGGAACCAGAGCATCTGGTAGGGGAAGAAGGAATCGACCGTCTTGGTGGTGATCTCGACGGTGAAGTCGTCGATCTTGGCGTAGCTCGCGACCGAGGGCAGGCGGGTCTTGACCTGCGCGCTCTGCCGCTTGTCGAATTGCGGCGCCTTGTCGTTCAACACCTTGTCGAGATTCCAGATCACGGCGTCGGCGTTGAAGTCGCTGCCGTCGTGGAATTTCACGCCCTTGCGCAGCGTGAAGCGCCACTTTGTCTTGTCGCTGTCGTCGACCTTCCAATCGGTCGCAAGCCCGGGCACCAGCTTGCCCGGCCGGTCGGCAACGTCCATCTCCCAGGCGACCAGCGGGTCGTAGATCGTGTAGGCCGTGAACTGATAGGCGCCGGCGCCGCGATCGGGCTGGCCGGTCGTCAGCGGAATGTCGGCCATCGAAATGCCGTAGCGCACAATGGACTCTGCCTGCGCTGACTTGGCCGGCCAGCCCGCGGTCAGGGCGAGCGCCATTGCCGCCATCAGGATCGAATTGCGCGCACGCATATGAAGGCTCCGTTGATGAGAAGTCGGAGCCAAATCAAGCAAGCATGATGCCAGAATAGGCATCTTCGCTTCGCTGCGGTGCGAGGTGGGAAGAAATGACGCGCCCAACGGTATTTTGCTGAAGAACTATTCCCCTTGGCACAGGCATTGCATACGCTTGCCCAAGAAATAATCACCAAAACGTCACCAGACTTCGAAGGGGTTGCTCAGATGCGTAACAGGAAGACCAATGCGACGGCGTTCATGCTGGCGCTCGCGATTGCAGCCGGCGTGCCGGCGATCGCCGGCGCCGAGACCGTGCTGCGCATTGGCATGACGGCTGCCGATATTCCGCGCACGCTCGGGCAGCCCGACCAGGGATTCGAGGGCAATCGCTTCACTGGCCTGACGATGTACGACGCGCTGACGATGTGGGACCTGTCCTCGTCGGACAAGGCGAGCGCGATGATCCCGGGCCTCGCCACCGAGTGGAAGGTCGACGATTCCGACAAGACCAAGTGGATCTTCAAGCTGCGTCCCGGCGTCAGCTTTCACGACGGCTCGCCGTTCAACGCCGACGCGGTGGTCTGGAACGTCGACAAGGTGCTGAAGCAGGACGCGCCGCAATATGACGCGAGCCAGGTCGGCGTGACCGCCTCGCGGATGCCGACCTTGGTCTCGGCGCGCAAGATCGACGACATGACGGTGGAATTGACCACCAAGGAGCCCGACAGCTTCCTGCCGATCAATCTCACCAATCTGTTCATCGCAAGCCCGGCCAAGTGGCAGAAATTCTACGACAAGGCGGAAGGCGCCGATGCCAAGGCGAAGTCGCAGGCTGCATGGGCCGCGTTTGCCAAGGACGCGTCGGGCACGGGGCCCTGGAAGATGTCGAGCTTCACCCCGCGCGAGCGGCTCGAACTCGTGAAGAACGAAAACTACTGGGACAAGGCGCGGGTGCCGAAGACCGACAAGATGGTGCTGCTGCCGATGCCGGAAGCCAATGCGCGCACCGCGGCGTTGCTGTCCGGGCAGGTCAACTGGATCGAGGCGCCGGCGCCGGATGCGCTGCCCGAGATCAAGCAGCGTGGCTTCAATCTCTATTCCAACGAGGAGCCGCATGTCTGGCCGTGGCAGTTCTCCCGCGTCGAGGGCTCGCCGTGGAATGACATCCGTGTCCGCAAGGCCGCCAATCTCTGCATCGATCGCGAAGGACTGCGCGACGGCCTGCTCGCGGGACTGATGGTGCCGGCCACCGGCACGTTCGAGCCCGGACATCCCTGGCGCGGCAACCCGACTTTCCAGATCAAGTATGACAAGCCGGCCGCGCAGAAGCTGATGCAGGAGGCAGGTTTTGGTCCGAACAAGAAGCTCGTGGTCAAGATCCAGACCTCGGCGTCCGGCTCGGGCCAGATGCTGCCGCTGCCGATGAACGAGTATCTGCAACAGGCGTTGGCCGAGTGCTACTTCGATGTGCAGCTCGACGTCATCGAGTGGAACACGCTGTTCACCAACTGGCGGCGCGGCACCAAGGATCCGTCGGCCAACGGCTCGAATGCGATCAACGTCACTTATGCGGCGATGGATCCGTTCTTCGCGCTGGTGCGCTTCCTGCAGTCGGGCATGGCGCCGCCGGTCTCCAACAATTGGGGCTTCAACAACAATCCGAAATTCGACGAGCTGGTGAAGAAGGCTCGCCAGACTTTTGAGCCCGCCGCCCGCGACGCGGCGCTCGCCGAGCTGCATGCGGCCTCGGTCGACGACGCGGCCTTCCTGTATGTCGCCCACGACGTCGCACCGCGTGCGATGAGCCCGAAGATCAAGGGCTTCGTGCAGCCGAAGAGCTGGTTCGTCGACTTCTCGCCGGTCACGGTCGCGCCGTGATGCCGGCAACGTAATCGGTGCACCCTCTCCCCTTGTGGGAGAGGGTGGCTTCGCGAATGCGAAGCCGGGTGAGGGGTTGCCTCCGCGGACGCTTCTTCCCGAATTGATCTGACTGCATCCGCGGACAGAACCCCTCATCCGGCGCGCACGATATGCGCGCCACCTTCTCCCACAAGGGGAGACGGAAGAAAGAACGCAAACGTGCTCGCCTATACGTCCAGACGGATCGTCTACGTCATTCCGATCGTGCTCAGCGTGGCGCTGGTGTGCTTCCTGCTGGTGCACATCACGCCCGGCGATCCCTTGGTCGCGGTGCTGCCGGCCGATGCCTCGCAGGAGCTCGCCGCGCAATTGCGCACCGCCTATGGCTTCGATCGTCCATTGCCCGTGCAATTCGGCCTGTGGCTATGGCGCGCGATCCATGGCGATCTCGGCAATTCGATCGCGACCGGGCGGCCCGTCCTGTCGGAGGTGATGCGCGCGGTCGGCAACACCGTGATGCTGGCGATTGCGGCTGCGATGATCGGCTTCACGTTCGGCCTGCTGTTCGGGCTGATCGCC
Source organism: Bradyrhizobium sp. INPA03-11B (assembly GCF_040446015.1). Classification (NCBI taxonomy): domain Bacteria; kingdom Pseudomonadati; phylum Pseudomonadota; class Alphaproteobacteria; order Hyphomicrobiales; family Nitrobacteraceae; genus Bradyrhizobium; species Bradyrhizobium sp. INPA03-11B. The sequence continues at coordinate 13,632 of NZ_JASGSR010000102.1, read as the reverse complement.
GGCTATTTCCGCGACACCTGGGTCGATAAGGTCGCGACATCAATCGCCATCGCCGGCGTCTCGTTGCCGCATTACTGGCTCGGCATGGTGCTGGTCATCATCTTCTCGGTGCAGCTCAACTGGCTGCCTGCGGTCGGCGCAGGCCCCGGCGGCTCCGGCGCCTGGGCGTGGGACTGGGAGCACCTGCGCTATCTGGTGCTGCCGGCGATCACCACCTCGGTGATCCCGATGGGCATCGTCACCCGCACCGTGCGCGCGCTGACCGGCGACATCCTGAGCCAGGATTTTGTCGAAGCGCTGCGTGCCAAGGGCCTGCGCGAGACCGAGGTATTTCGTCACGTCGTCAAGAACGCGGCGCCAACCGCGCTCGCGGTGATGGGCCTGCAGCTCGGTTATATGCTCGGCGGCTCGATCCTGATCGAGACCGTGTTCTCCTGGCCGGGTTCGGGCCTCTTGCTCAACTCGGCGATCTTCCAGCGCGATCTGCCGCTGCTGCAGGGCACGATCCTGGTGCTGGCGCTTTTCTTCGTGCTGCTCAATCTCCTGGTCGACATCGCGCAGGCCGCGATCGATCCGCGCATCAAGCGGAGCTAACCATGAGTGCGATGTCAGATACTGCATTGCAGGCCGCCCCCGCGAGCAAGGCGCGCGGCTATTGGGCGACGGTTGGACGCCGCATCCGGCGCGACAAGGTCAGCATGGCCTGCGCCGTCATTCTGGTGCTGATCTTCGCCTCGGCGCTGCTAGCGCCGTGGCTGCATCTCGCCGATCCCTATCAGGGCTCGATGATCCGCCGTCTCCGCCATATCGGCACGCCGGGCTATCCGCTCGGCACCGACGAGCTCGGGCGCGACATGCTGGCGCGGCTGATCTATGGCGGTCGCCTGTCGCTGGTGATCGGTATCCTGCCGGTGATCTTCGCCTTCGTGATCGGCACCTCGCTCGGCCTCGTTGCCGGCTATGTCGGCGGCAAGCTCAACACCGCGATCATGCGCACCGTCGATGTGTTCTACGCCTTTCCGTCGGTGCTGCTGGCGATCGCGATCTCGGGCGCGCTCGGCGCCGGCATCACCAATTCGATCGTGTCGCTCACCATTGTGTTCGTGCCGCAGATCACCCGGGTCGCCGAAAGCGTCACTACGGGCGTCCGCAACATGGATTTCGTCGAGGCGGCGCGCGCCTCCGGCGCCGGTCCCTTCACCATCATGCGCGTGCACATGCTCGGCAATGTGCTCGGCCCGATCTTCGTCTACGCCACCGGCCTGATCTCGGTCTCGATGATCCTCGCCGCCGGTCTCTCCTTCCTCGGGCTGGGGACAAAACCGCCGGAGCCGGAATGGGGCTTGATGCTGAACACGCTGCGCACCGCAATCTATGTCAACCCATGGGTCGCGGCGCTGCCGGGTGCGATGATCTTCGCGGTTTCGATCTGCTTCAATCTGCTCAGCGACGGCATGCGCAGCGCCATGGACATCAGGAATTAAGCCATGAGCGAAGCCAATCTCTCTGTCGATATGCTGGAGCCGGTCGCCGATATCGGCGGCACGGCGCAGCCGCTGCTGCAGGTCAGCGGGCTGACAAAGCACTTCCCGGTGCGCGGCGGGCTGTTCAGCCCGCGCAAGACCGTGCGTGCCGTCGACGACGTCAGCTTTGCGGTGATGAAGGGCGAGACCGTCGGCATCGTCGGCGAATCCGGCTGCGGCAAGTCGACCACGGCGCGGCTGTTGATGCATTTGATGACGCGCGATGCCGGCGACATCATCTATGACGGAAGGCAGGTCGGTCCGTCGCTCTCGCTGCGCGATCTGCGGCGCGGCGTGCAGATGGTGTTCCAGGACAGCTACGCCTCGCTCAATCCGCGCCTCACCATCGAGGAGTCCATCGCCTTCGGACCGAAAGTCCACGGCATGGCCGATGACACGGCACGGACGCTGGCGCGCGAGCTGCTCGGGAAGGTCGGCCTGCGGCCGGAGATATTCGCCAACCGCTATCCGCACGAGGTGTCGGGCGGCCAGCGCCAGCGCGTCAACATCGCCCGCGCGCTCGCGCTGTCGCCGCGGCTCGTGATCCTCGATGAGGCGGTATCCGCGCTCGACAAATCGGTCGAGGCGCAGGTGCTCAATCTGCTCGCCGATTTGAAGCGCGAATTCGGCCTGACCTATCTCTTCATCAGCCACGATCTCAACGTCGTGCGCTACATCTCCGACCGCGTGCTGGTGATGTATCTCGGGGAGGTCGTCGAGCTTGGTCCGGTCGATGCGGTCTGGGACGCGCCGGCGCATCCCTATACCCGCGCGCTGCTGGCGGCGATGCCGTCATCCGATCCCGACAAGCGCACCGAGGTGCCGCCGATCTCGGGCGATCCGCCCAATCCGATCGATCCGCCGTCGGGCTGCCGGTTTCACACCCGTTGTCCGTTTGCGGAGCCGCTCTGCGCAAACGACACGCCTAAACTCAGCGATCTCGATACAATAGGCCATCAAGCGGCGTGCTACATGGCCATTCCTGGCTCGGGGCACAGCCGCGCGCCGGCAAAAGCAAAAGGAGAAAACGCGGCATGACCAGACCCACTCCCAAGGACGTCAAGGTGATCGCGCACGTCGCCGACGTGCCCGCTGATGACGAAACCGCCACCCGCATCGCCAATTCGATCGGACCCGCATTCGACGGCTTCGCCCCAATCTCCGGCACGCTGCCCTTCGATCTCGAACCCGCGAGCTTCCTGCTGGCGCAGATCGCAAAGGTGTCGAAATGAGCTCTGATCCGGCCCTGATGACGCTGACCGCAGTCGCCAAGGCGATTGCCGACAAGAAGGTCTCCTCGCATGAGGTGACGCGCGCCGTGCTGCATCGCATTGCCGAGTGGCAGCCGCGTCTCAATGCCTATATGGCGATCGAATCCGAACAGGCGCTTGCCGCAGCCAACGAGGCTGATGCCGCGCTCGCCAAGGGCAGTAGCCGGGGCGCGCTGCACGGCGTGCCGCTGGCGCACAAGGACATGTATTACGAGGCCGGCAAGGTCGTGACCTGCGGCTCGCTGATCCGCCGCGATTTCGTGCCGAAGACAACAGCGACGGCGTTGCAGCGGCTGAAGGACGCCGGCCAGGTCCGGCTCGGCTCGCTGCAAATGGTCGAGTTCGCCTATGGGCCGACCGGCCACAATGTGCATTACGGCGCGGCGCGCAATCCCTGGAACACCGAGCACATCACCGGCGGCTCGTCGTCGGGCTCCGGCTCGGCGGTCGCGGCGCGCTTGACCTTCGCCGCGCTCGGCTCCGACACCGGCGGTTCGGTGCGGATGCCCGCGCATTTCTGCGGCGTCACCGGTCTGAAGACCACCGTCGGCCGCGTCAGCCGCGCCGGCGCGATGCCGCTGTCGCAGTCGCTCGATACCGTCGGTCCCCTGGCGCAGACCGCGGAGGATTGCGCGCTGCTGCTCGGCCTGATGGCCGGCGCCGACTCCGAGGATCTCACCGCATCGACGCAGCCGGTGCCGGACTACATGGCTGCGACCAGGCAGTCGCTGAAGGGTCTCAAGATCGGCGTCCCGACGGCATTCTACGTCGACGACCTCGACCCTGAGGTGGCGCGCGTCCTCGACGAGACGGTGGCGACGCTGAAGAAGGAAGGCGCCGAGATCGTCAAGGTCGAGCTGCCCGATCAGCGCCAGCTCAGCGCCGCGTCGCAGCTGGTGCTCGCGGCCGAAGCCGCCGCCTTCCACAAACGCTGGATGATCGAGCGGCCGCAGGATTACGGCGCTCAGGTCCTGATGCGGTTGCAGAATGGCCTGACCATTCCCGCGGTCACCTATCTCGAAGCGATGCGCTGGCGCGGCCCTGCGCTCTCCGCGCACAACGCGGCGGTCAGCGGTGTCGATGCCGTGATCGCGCCGTCGGCCCCGGTGCCGGCGCCGACCATCGCCGAGAGCGATGTCGGCAACGGTCCGGGTGCGGAGGCGGTGATCCAGCGGCTGACGCGGTTCACCCGTCCGGTCAACTATCTCGGCCTGCCGTCGCTCTCGATCCCCTCGGGCTTTACCAAGGCGAGCCTGCCGGTCGGCATGCAGCTGATCGGGCGCTCCTTCGAGGAATCGGTGCTGCTCCGGATCGGCGCCGCCTTCCAGCGCGCGACCGATTTCCACGCCAGGGTCCCCAAGCTCGCATGACCAACCTCGTCGAGATCAACAACCTCAACATCCGCTTCACCGGCGATCGCACGGTCCATGCCGTGAACGATCTCAGCCTGCAGCTCGGCGAGGGCGAGGTGTTGGGGCTGCTCGGCGAGTCCGGCTCGGGCAAGAGCGTGACCTTGCGCGCGTTGATGCGGCTGCTGCCGCGGAAACGCACGCAGATCTCCGGCAGCGTCAAGGTGCTGGGCCGGGAGGTGCTGGCGATGGACGATGAGGCGCTGTCCGCATTCCGCGGGCAGACCGTCTCGATGATCTTCCAGGAGCCGGCGCTGGCGCTCGATCCGGTCTACCCCATCGGCCGCCAGATCGCGGAGACGGTGATGCGTCACGAGGGCAAGAGCGAGCGCGAGGCCACGGCCCGCGCGCTCGAAATGCTCGAAGTGGTGCGGATCCCCTCGGCGAAGCGGCGCTTGGAGTCCTATCCGCACGAGATGTCGGGCGGCATGCGGCAGCGTGCGATGATCGCGCTGGCGCTGGCCTGCAAGCCGAAGATCCTGCTCGCGGACGAGCCGACCACCGCGCTCGATGCCACCGTGCAGATCCAGATCCTGCTGCTGCTGCGTGAATTGCAGCGCGAGTTCGGCATGTCCGTCATCTTCGTCACCCACGACATCGGCGTTGCCATCGAGATCTGCGACCGTGTCGCGGTGATGTATGCCGGCCAGATCGTGGAGCAGGGCGCCTTGCGCGACATCGTGCGCACGCCGGTGCATCCTTATGCGAAAGGCTTGTTGGCCTCGACCATTCACGGCGCGATGCGCGGCCAGCGGCTCGAAACCATCCCGGGCACGCCGCCCTCGCTCGACCATGCGCCGGCCAGTTGCTCCTTTGCACCGCGCTGCAGGTTCGCCGAGCCACGTTGCAGTGAAAACCTGCCGCCGAACGTGCAAGTCGCGCCCGGCCACCAGGCGCGCTGCGTCCTGGCAGAGCCGACGCCCGCCACGGTCTAGCTCGCGCGCGCCACCGCATCGGCGATCCAGCGCCGCACCGCGGCAATGCGGCGATCGCGTGCCTGCTCGGTGCGGGAGACCAGATAGATCGTCTCGTGCTGCGCTGGCTCGAACGCGAACGGTGCCACCAGCCGCTTGCCGAAGCCCGGCCGCGCTTTGATGAGCGGCGCCATTGCGAGTGCCACGCCGAGCCCGTGCTCGGCGGCTTCCAGCATCGCCGGCACGCTGTCGAGCCACAGATGCCCGCGCGGGGCGAGATACGGCAGCCCGGCCTCCTTCAGCCAGGCCGGCCACGCCCGCGGTTGCGTCGTGACGTGGATCAGCACCTCGCGCGACAGGTCTGCGGGCGTCCGAAGCCCTGCCTTGACCTGCGCCGGCGTGCAGACCGGCAATCCCCTGACCTGGACCAGCGGCTCGACCCTCAGCCCGGCGGCATGTTCCCGTCCGTAGCGGACTGCGACGTCGACACGGGAGCTGTTGAAGTCGGCATATTGATGGGTGGCCTCGATCCGCAGCGTCAGTTGCGGATGGCGACGCTTGAATTCCGGCAGCGCCGGCAACAGCACCGCGCTGGTGAAGAACGGCAGTGAGCTGATCCACAATTCCCCGCCGGTCTCGCCGCGTTGCCGCAGCATGTCGCGGCTCGCCTCGTCCAGCGTCGCCAGCGCCGCCGACACCTTTGCAAGGTAGCGTTCGCCGTCCGCAGTCAGCCGCACCGAGCGCGCGCCGCGGACGAACAGCCTGGTGCCGAACTGCTGTTCCAGCCCGCGGATCTGGTGGCTGATCGCCGACGGGCTCAGTGACAGGTCGCGGGCGGCGCGGCGGAAGCTGAGCTGCGTGGCAGCGCGCTCGAAGGCGAGCAGCGCCGCAAGCGGCGGGATGACCCGCGGATCAGGGGCATCCAATGGGTGAATCCTGTTCACCTCGAGTGATGAATGGCCTTTTGTCATGGCCGCTATTCTTGGATCAGATTGGCTAAACGCTCAATCCCGCTCACCTCAGGGACTGCTCGCCTTGGCCATCTTCGAACCTACAGCCACGCCGCATCGCTGGAGGCCCGCCGCGCTGGCGGCCGGGCCGTTCGCGGGCCTTCAGGGCGGCGCCGTCGCGAGCCTCCTGACCGCCGAGGTCGAGGCCATCGCCAATGCACGCAACTGGGGCACCGCGATCTCGGCGTCGGCCTGGTTCCTGCGGCCGACGCCGATGGCGGAGTTGCGTACGCAAGTGACGGTCGTGACCGAAGGCGGCCGGGTCAGCGTCGTCGACAACACGCTGTGGCCGGCCGATGAGGCGCAGCCCTGTGCGACCGTGCGGGTGACCTTGTCGCGCGAACGTGCGGTCGAGATCCCCGGCTTTCACTGCAGCGCAGCCGACCCGGTCGATCCCCTGCGCTTTCCGTTGCGCAGCCCGCATGCCGTCCATGGCCGCAGCTGGTTCATGGACGCGATGGAGGCCCGGGCCGACGGCGACGTGGCCTGGTTTCGCATGCATCATGACGTGATTGCGGATGCCGGCCCGCTGGCGCGGGTGCTCGGTCCGGCCGACTGGACCCACGGCATCGCGCGCCCGGTGCAGAACGTGGTGGCCGATCCCAATCCGAACCTCGCGGTGCAGCTGTTCAGGCCGCCGAGGGGCGCGTGGATCGGCGTTCGCGCCGAGGCGCGCTGGCGCCCGGAGGCGGGGCTTGGTGTCGGCAGCGGGGTGTTGCTCGATGTCGATGGCGAGATCGGCCGGGTCTCGATGTCGGTCGTTCTCGTGCCCTTTCCGGGAAGCGCTCCCGCCTGAAGCCCGGGTTCCGCGGCCGGTTAACCCTAATTATTCCGTCAACTGTCTGTGGGATCACAAAAATAGGCAACTAACCGTGCTTTGGTCGGCGCGAGTTGAAATGGACGGTGGTCGCAAACGTCTATACAACGTGGTGATCACGTAACTCTTTCGTTTTGCAGAGATCGGTTTTTATGGCAGTCGCGCCCGCTGTCCGGCGTTCCGAACTGGCTGAGGCGCTGCGCGCATGCCGCAGTGCCTTCATCGGCGTCGGCCTCATCAGTTGCATGATCAACCTGCTGTACCTGACAGGTTCGATGTTCATGCTGCAGGTCTATGACCGCGTGCTGCCGAGCCGCAGCGTTCCGACCCTGGTCGGCCTCGTCGTCATCGCCGCGGTGCTCTATATCGCCCAGGGCGTGCTCGATCTCTTGCGCGGGCGGATCCTCGGCCGCGTCGGCACCTCGCTCGACGAGGCGCTCAATGCGCGGGTGTTCGACACCATCGTGCGGCTGCCGCTGATGGCGGGCAATCGCAGCGAGGGCCTGCAGCCGCTGCGCGACCTCGACAATGTGCGTTCCTTCCTCGGCAGCATGGGCCCCGGCGCGTTCTTCGACCTGCCCTGGCTGCCGTTCTACATGCTGATCTGCTTCGCGTTCCACTGGCTGCTCGGCGTCACGGCGCTGGTCGGTGCCATCATCCTGGTGACGCTGACGTTGATCACCGAATACATGTCGCGCACGCCGGCCAGGGAAGCGATGTCGCTCGCAGCGCGGCGCAACGATCTCGCCGCCTCCAGCCGCCGCAATGCCGAGGTGCTGGTGGCGATGGGCATGGCCGGGCGCATGAACAAGCGCTGGAACGAGGCCAACGAGGAGTATCTGTCCGGCAACCAGCGCTCCAGCGACGTCACCGGCGGGCTCGGTGCGGTCGCCAAGGTGCTGCGCATGATGCTGCAGTCGGCGGTGCTCGCGGTCGGCGCCTATCTCGTGATCCACCAGGAGGCCACCGGCGGCATCATCATCGCCGGCTCGATCCTGAGCGCGCGGGCGCTGGCGCCGGTCGATCTTGCGATCGCGCATTGGAAGAGCTTCGTCGCCGCGCGTCAGAGCTGGCACCGCCTCAACCGCCTGCTGCAGCAGATTCCGGCACGGCCGGAGCAGACGCTGCTGCAGGCGCCGGAGAAGAAGCTCACGGTCGAAGCGGTGACCATGGTCGCGCCGGGCGACCAGCGCCCCATCGTGCAGGACGTCAGCTTCGCCGTCGAAGCCGGCAGCGGCGTCGGCGTGATCGGCCCGAGCGGGTCCGGCAAGTCGTCGCTGATCCGGGCGCTGGTCGGCGTCTGGGTGCCGGTGCGCGGCAAGGTGCGGCTCGACGGTGCCGCGCTCGATCAGTGGTCGTCGGATGAGCTCGGCCGCTATGTCGGCTATCTGCCGCAGGACGTCGAACTGTTCGCCGGCACGGTCGCGCAGAACATCTGCCGATTCGATCCCGAGGCCAAGTCCGACAGCATCATCGCGGCGGCCAAGGAGGCCGGCGTGCATGAGATGATCATCAAGATGCGCGAGGGCTACGATACCCAGGTCGGCGAGCAGGGCGCCGCGCTCTCCGCCGGCCAGGCCCAGCGCGTGGCGCTGGCGCGTGCACTCTACGGCAGTCCGTTCCTGATCGTGCTGGACGAGCCGAACTCCAACCTCGACAGCGAAGGCGACGAGGCGCTGACCCGCGCGGTGCGCGGCGCCCGCGAGCGCGGCGCCGTCGTCATCGTGGTCGCGCATCGGCCGATCGGCATCGAGGGCGTCGACCAGCTGCTGGTGCTGAAGGACGGCCGCATGCAGACCTTCGGGCCGAAGGAAAGCGTGCTGGCGCAGGTGCTGCAGCGCGCCGCCCCGCCGGTGCCGACGCCGATCAAGATCGTCGCCGATGCAGGGGCGGCCAAGTCATGAGCGGCCGCCTGAGCGATCAACCGCGCAACGCACATGCTTCGATCAGGAAGCACCTCGTGGTCGGCCTCGCCGTGGTTCTGGTGCTGGGCGGCGGCGTCGGCGGCTGGGCGGCGACGGTGCCGATCTCGGGTGCGCTGATCGCGCCGGGCTCGGTGGTGGTCGATACCAACGTCAAGAAGGTGCAGCATCCGACCGGCGGCGTCGTCGGCGAAATCCTGGCGCGCGACGGCGACACGGTGAAGGCGGGCGATGTCGTCGTGCGGCTCGACGAGACCGTCGTGAAGGCGAGCCTTGCGATCGTGGTCAAGACGCTGAACGGCCTCTATGCGCGCGCGGCCCGGCTCCAGGGCGAGCAGCAGGCGCTCGACAAGATCGCGTTTCCGCCGCAGCTCACCGAGCAGGCCAGGGATCCCGACGTTCGCGATATCATGGCGAGCGAAACCAAGCTGTTCGAGGTGCGGGTCAACGGCCGCACCGGCCAGAAGGCGCAGCTGCGCGAGCGCGTCACCCAGCTCAACGAGGAGATCTCCGGCCTGCAGGCGCAGGAAGCCGCCAAGGACAAGGAGATCGCGCTGGTGCAGCAGGAGCTGGTCGGCGTCCGCCAGCTCTATGAGCAGCATCTGGTGCAGCTCACCCGCCTGACCACGCTGGAGCGTGACGCGGCGCGTCTCGCCGGCGAACGGGCGCAATACATCGCCTCGCGTGCGCAGGCCAAGGGCAAGATCACCGAGACCGAGCTGCAGATCATCCAGGTCGACAAGGACATGCTGGCAGAGGTCTCGAAGGACCTGCGCGAGACCAACGACAAGATCGGCGAGTTCGTCGAGCGCAAGGTGACCGCCGAAGATCAGCTCCGTCGCATCGATATCCGCGCGCCGCAGGACGGCGTCGTGCTGCAATCGACCGTCCACACCGTCGGCGGCGTCATCACCGCGGGCGATGCGATCATGATGATCGTGCCGAAGGCCGACGACCTGTCGGTCGAGGCCAAGGTCAATCCGCAGGACATCGACAAGCTGCAGGTCGGCCAGAAGACGCTGTTGCGGCTCTCCGCCTTCAACCAGCGCACTACGCCCGAGCTCAACGGCGTCGTCACCCGCGTCTCCGCCGATACCACCACCGACCAGCGCACCGGGCAGAGCTATTACACCATCCGAGTCTCGATGCCGCCGGAAGAGGTCGCGCGCCTCGGCAGCGAGGTGAAGATCATCCCCGGTATGCCGGTGGAAGCCTTCGTCCAGACCGGCGACCGCACCATGCTGTCGTATCTGATGAAGCCGCTGAGCGACCAGTTCATGCGCTCGTTCCGCGAGAAGTGAGTTAGCGAGAGTATCTCTCCACACGTCGTCCCGGCGAAAGCCGGGACCCATAACCACCGCAGATCGTTACGACACACCGCTGCGGCCCCAGCGCTCTCCAACGCTGGCAGTTGTGGTTATGGGTCCCTGCTTTCGCAGGGACGACGGAGGAGATTTATTGCGCCAAATTCTTCAACAGCAACTCCAGCGCCGCCTTCGCGAACGCCTGCATGTTGGCCTGCCGGTCACCGCTTCCGGTCTCCAGCGTGATCACCTGCTGCTTGGGACCTGCGACCGCCATGCAGCTGTGGCCGGCGGCATCGCCGTAGCGGTTGCCGGTCGGGCCGGCGGCGCCGGTCTCCGACAATCCCCAATCGGTCGAGAGGCGTTCGCGGATCTGCCGTGCCAGCAGCTGCGCGTAGGGTTCCGACGACGAGCGAAGCCCGCGCATTGCGTCGTCCGGAATATCCATCAGCACGCGCCGCGCGTCGCGGGTGTAGATCACGCCGCCGCCGAGGAAGTAGGCCGACGCGCCCGGTACTGCCAGCAGCGATGCCGAGATCAGTCCGCCGGTGGACGATTCCGCGACCGCAATCGTCTGCTTGTTCGCGATCAGTTTGGCGGCGACCTGTTCGGCGATGGATGTGAGTGCGTTCATCGGCGCTCTTTCTCGTTGCGTGCCATGAAAATCCTGTAGGGCGTTCTGCCTTCCTAGCACACCACATCGGTCCCTGCCGAGTTGCGGATCGCGGCCCGGCCTGCTTGAATATCGGACAACAACCAGCCTGCGCTTCGCGCGTTATTGTGAGAGCGTACGCAGAGGAAACACGCCGAGGAAACCTGATGACGTCGCCGATCGCGGGCGGCGTGGATTGCGATCTGCATCCCGCCGTGCCTCACCTCACCAGCCTGCTGCCATACATGAACGACTACTGGCGCGACCAGGTGACGACGCGCGGCATGACCGACCTGATCTCGCAATCCTATCCCACCAATTCGCCGATCTCGTCGCGGCCGGACTGGCGCCCCGCACAGGGCAAGCCGGGGTCGAGCCTTGCGGACATGCAGAACCAGGCGCTCGACAGGTTCGGCGCGGCCTACGGCATCTGCAATCCGCTCTACGGCGTGCAGATGGTGTTCTCCGAGGACATGGCCGATGCGTTCTGCCGCGCGCTGAACGACTGGCTGGTCAAGGAGTGGCTCGACAAGGACGATCGCCTGCGCGGCTCGATCGTGATCCCGGTGCAGAGCATCGAGAAGGCGGTTGCCGAGATCGAGCGCTGTGCGCAGGACAAGCGCTTCGTGCAGGTGCTCATGCTCGTGATGGGCGACATGCCGCTCGGCAAGCGTCATTATTGGCCGATCTACGCCGCCGCCGAGCGGCTCGGCCTGCCGATCGGCATCCATGCCGGCAGCGCCTATCACAATCCGCCGACCTCGGTCGGTTGGGGCTCCTACCACATCGAGGACTATGTCGCGCAGGCGCAGGCGTTCCAGACCCAGCTCACCAGCCTGATCGTCGAGGGCGTGTTCGCGCGTCATCCGAATCTGAAAATGGTGATGCTGGAATCCGGCTTCACCTGGCTGCCGCCGTTCCTGTGGCGGCTGCACAAGTTCTGGCGCGGCGTGCGCATGGAAACGCCGTGGGTCGACCGCGCGCCGTTGGAGATTGTGCGCAGCAACATCCGCTTCTCGCTGCAGCCGGTCGATGCGCCGCCGGAACCTGACACCTTGAGCCGGCTGTTCGACCATATGCAGTCGGACGAATTGATCCTATTCTCATCAGACTATCCGCACTGGCAGTTCGACGGTGACGAGGTGCTGCCGCAGGGGTTGTCGCAGGATCTGGTGCGCAAGATCATGATCGACAATCCGCATGCGACCTATCCGCGCCTGAAGGTGGGGCATGATCCCGAAAAGTGGTCCCCGGTTTTCGGACAAGATCATGCCCAGAACTGAAGAGGAGACGACGCGATGAATGTGCAGATTCGGGAGCGCCTGGAAGCGGCATCGTCAACCGGCATCAAGACCGCGATTGCGGATTGCGACATCCATCCGGCGCGCGCGACCAAGGACGAGCTGTTCCCCTACCTTGAAAAGCGCTGGCACGCCCATCTCGAAACCTTCGGCATCCAGGCCTATCAGGGCATGATGGAAGGCCCGCCCTATCCGAAGGCGCAGCCCAACGCGTCGCGCCGCGATGCCTATCCGCCGGAAGGCGGCCCGCAGGGCTCGTCGCTGTCCTTCATGCAGAAGCAGCATCTCGATCCCAACAATGTCGCGCTCGGCGTGCTCAACCCGCTCGCCACCGGACAGGGGCTCCGCAACCAGGATCTCGCCGGCGCGGTCTGCTCGGCGATCAACGACTGGCAGATCGAGAAATGGACCAGCAAGGACTCGCGGTTGAAGGGCTCGGTCGTCGTCGCCAACGAGGACGGCGTGTCGGCCGCCGCCGAGATCCGCAAGCGGGCAGGAGACAAGAATTTTGTCCAGGTGCTGCTGCTGAGCCGCAATGTCGAGCCGCTCGGCCAGCGCCGCTACTGGCCGATCTACGAGGCGGCGCAGGAGGTCGGCCTTCCGATCGGCGTGCACGCCTTCGGCTTCGGCGGCAACCCGATCACCGCCTCAGGCTGGCCGAGCCACTACATCGAAGAGATGGTCGGCCATTCGCAGTGCCAGCAGACTGCGCTCGCGAGCCTCGTGCTGGAGGGCGTGTTCGAGCGCTTCCCGAAACTGAAGATGGTGATGGTCGAGGCCGGCTTCGGCTGGGCGCCGTCGCTGGCCTGGCGGCTCGACAAGGTGTTTGGGCGGCTGCACAGCGAGGTGCCGCATTTGAAGCGCAAGCCGTCGGAATATATCCGCGATCACATCTGGTGGACGACGCAGCCGATGGAGGACCCGGAGAGCCGCGACCATCTGTTCCAGACCATCGAGTGGATCGGCTGGGACAAGCTGTTGTTCGCGACCGATTACCCGCATTGGGATTACGACGAGCCGTCGCGCGTGCTGCCGGCCGGCGTCAGCGACGCCAACCGCCAGGCGTTCTATCTCGACAATGCGAAGCAGCTGTACGGCGTCGCATGATCCGAAAAAGTGGGAACCGGTTTTTCGAATCAGATCATGCGTGAGATCAACTAATGGCAAGGCATGTGATCGCTCCGGTGAACGAGTTGCCGCCGGGTTCGCGAAAATTCATCGAGATCGACGGGCGGCCGATCGCCGTCTTCAACGTCAAGGGCGAGTTCTTCGGCCTGTTGAACCGCTGCCCGCATCAGGGCGCGGCGCTGTGCGAGGGGCCACTGATCGGGCTGGCATCGTCGTCCGATCCCGGCGAGATCGAATACACCAAGCTCGGCGAAATCCTGCGCTGTCCGTGGCACGGCTGGGAGTTCGATATCCGCACCGGCCAGTCCTATTGCGATCCGCGCCGCTTCCGCGTGCGTGCCTATCCGGTCAGCGTCGAGCCGGGCACCAATGTGGTGAAGG
>NZ_JASGSR010000101.1:0-29677 GCF_040446015.1 Bradyrhizobium sp. INPA03-11B | reverse complement strand
CGTCTGCATCGTGCCGGTGAGCTCACCTATGTCTGGGTACCAGACGCGCGTCATGAAGCACTGCGCGACTTGGTACGGGCGCGACACGCAGCTGGACAGGATGTCCGCCGGGATCGAATCCGCATCCAGGCGTTCATGCTCCGTTGCGATTTGCGCTTCGAAGGTAAGGCTTGGAGTCGCCGACACCGGATGTGGCTCTGCAACGGAACGTTCGCCCATCCGGCACAACAGATTGCGTTCCGGACCTACGTCAACGCGCTCGAGCATAATGAGACCCGCAAGACAGGAATCGAGCTGCAAATCCGAGAAGTGATCACGGGCTCCCGGCAGGCCAAGCAAATCGTCACCGCCACTGTACTCGCCGAGGTCGGAGACTTCTGCCGCTTCGCTCATCCGCGGCAGCTCGTTGCCTGCTTCGGTCTCGCTTCCGGCGAGCACAGCAGCGGCGGCACGGTAAGGCTACGCGGCAGGGATACGGCACAACTGCGCAGTGAATTGTCCGCGCCGGCGGAATGCTGGCCGCCGTGACCGGCTCTCGTTGCGAACGGGTCGAGACATGGATGGCGATACCAGTCAGCTTAACGATCAAGTCCGCCACGACGTCACCGATGATGCCGGACGGCGAACTGCGCTCAGCTTTTCAGCAGCTTTATTGCTTCTTCGTGAACGCGTCGATCGCCGCAGGCAATAATGGTCTCGCCGTCTCGGCAATGCCCGCCATCCCAAGAGGTGACGATACCGCCTGCTCCTTCTACCAGGGGGATCAGTGCCGCGACGTCCCAGCGCTTGAGATTGGCTTCCACGATGATGTCGACAAAGCCCAGCGCCAGCGCGGCGAAGATATAGCAGGCGCCGCTGTAGCGCGTCATGCGCGCTGCGGATCTCACGCGGGCGAAAGCAACCTGCTGATCAGCGGAGAAGTATTGGCTTGGATCGGTAGAGCAGAGGATCGCATCTTTAAGTTCGGCACATTCGCGAACTATCAGCGGTGTGCGCTTGTCGCCTTCCACCAGCACCGAGCGGCCATTGGCACCGATGAACCGTTCGCCCAGAACCGGCTGGTCGAGGATACCCAAGATAGGGACTTCATACTCCTCCAGCGCGATCAATGACCCCCATTCATGCCGCCCGGCAATGAAAGCGCGCGTACCATCAACCGGATCGAGCACCCAGCGCAGACCATTTTTACTAGGGGTTTCGCCATATTCCTCGCCCAGGATGCCGTCATCTGGACGCTCACGCGTAATAATGGCACGAATGGCGCGTTCGCCGCCCTTGTCAGCCTCGGTCACGGGATCGAAAGGCCCGCCCCCTGCTTTGTGCACCACCTCGATGCGCTGGCGGAAATAGGGACGAATCACTACGCCGCTGGCATCAGCTAGACGATTGGCGAACGAAACTATTTTGCTATCAACCGACATTTGTTTCGCCCAGACGGCAGATATTGCTCTGATGGTGAGGGGTGAGGAACAATGTGTACGAATTGTAATCGGCGACGAGCGGCGCCCGCCGCATCGAGAAAAGCCTCGGCCTTGATCACCATGTCGCCATGCTCCTCGTTGTAGCTTTGCCGAAGCTGCGGGCCGCAGATCTTGCCGATTTCCTCGTCGACATGGCGGTCTCGACCTTGTGAGCCGCGGGCTCGGGCAGCAGGTAGCCGATTTGCTTGCGGAACGCGATGTCGAACGCCTTGCCCCTGTTGGCGCAATGCCAGTCGTCGATCTTGGCCTGCAGCGCATCGCGGAGCACGAGCAGCTCGCGGTTTTTCGGTCCGAGCTCCTGGATGATGGCGGCAAGTCCTCCAGAACGCGTCCGGGGCGATCCCGATCTTGGGCGTCGCCTCGTTGGCGATGAAATCGAACAGGACAGGGGCTTCAATCCATGGGCATCGACACGAGTCATGATCGGCTTTCTCACAGAAACGGGCGTATGAGAGCTGTCATCCGACGAAAGCAGCAAGATGCAGAGCCCAGGGCCATGTTAGGCTGTAGTGGTCTCAAAGCTGGGCCTATTATAGAAGGACGAGAAAACATTTGGATCGAGCCAGCCTTCGTCTCATGACGTTGTCTCAATCCAAACGTGTGAAGAAGCGGCGCAAACTCGGGGGCGGCCAGCAAATGGTCAAGGGCTGAGACGACACGCTCGTCACAGAACTGACTTGATACCTTGACTGGCCTCCAATCCTTTAAGCCGCCAATGCCATCTCGACTAAGTTCACCCAATAGCCGATGCCGTAGGGAAGGGCGTCGTCGTTGAAGTCGTATGCGGCATTATGGACGCTCGCTGTCGGCCCATTACCAATAAAAATGAAAGCGCCCGGTCGTGCCTCGAGCATGTAGGCGAAATCCTCGGCTCCCATGGTGACTCTTAGCTTGTCATCAACCGATGAGTTTCCGACCAGACTGCGCGATGCCGCTATGGCGAGATCGGTTGGTTCTGTGCGGTTTACTGTGACCGGTACGGATCGATAGTACTTGTACTCAATGTCCGCCCCAAATCCGCGGGCAATACCTTGGGCAGATGCAAGGATCTGTCGTTCAGCGAAATCGCGAAGGCCCGGCATGAGGGTCCGCACAGTGCCGGACATCTCGACCTGATCGGAAATGACATTGTAGGCTTGGGATCCATTCAGTTTGGTGACAGAGATTACGAGCGAGTCGACCGGATTCGTGCTGCGTGAGACCAAAGTTTGCAGACCAAGGATGATCTGTGCTGCAATTACAACGGGATCGATCGTATCTTGGGGTCTGGCCGCATGACCACCCCTCCCTTTCACGATAAGGTCGAAGTCGTCCTGTGATGCCATTATCGCGCCGTGACAAATGCCGAACCTGCCTATCTCCATGCCGGGCCTGTTATGCATCCCAAACACTTGAGAGATACCGAAGCGGTCCATAATCCCTTCCTGGACCATCCTTTGAGCGCCTGATGGCGTCACTTCCTCCGACGGCTGAAAGATCAAGGCGACGGTACCCTTGAAGTTGCGCGTTTCCGCAAGGTATTTCGCCGCGCCCAGCAGCATCGCTGTATGACCATCATGCCCGCATGCGTGCATGTTGCCAGGTGTTTTCGATGACCAGGGTTTGTTCGACGCTTCAAGGATTGGCAAGGCGTCCATGTCTGCCCTCAATCCAATAGTAGGACCATGGCCGCCCTTCCCCTGAATCAGGGCCACGATACCGGTTTCGGCTATTCCAGTTTCAATGTGATTGATAGCGAAGGAAGCAAGCTTCTCGGTAACGAACCGCGCTGTGTTGCTCAGCCGATAGTCCAACTCGGGATTCTCGTGGAGGTAACGGCGCCACTTGGTCGCCTCGCGCTGCAAGTCCCGGAAAGTTTCAACGCTGCGCAAGTCCAAGCTCCCGCTTTTGCAGGTCTGCATGCTAGAACGTCACTCCTTTGCTCCCAAGTATCTCCGGCTGCGCCGCAAGGTCTTGATCCGGCCCAACGGTGAACCGACACCCAGTTAAGCAGCACAAGCATTT
The DNA here is from genome assembly GCF_040446015.1 of Bradyrhizobium sp. INPA03-11B. Taxonomy (NCBI): domain Bacteria; kingdom Pseudomonadati; phylum Pseudomonadota; class Alphaproteobacteria; order Hyphomicrobiales; family Nitrobacteraceae; genus Bradyrhizobium; species Bradyrhizobium sp. INPA03-11B. The sequence continues at coordinate 26,192 of NZ_JASGSR010000101.1, read as the reverse complement.
GATCGCCCGGCCTGAGAGAATGCCGAGGTCTCATAGCCCATTCTGCGAGTAACATTAAACGCACGCTTGCGCTCGTGTCGTGCGCTTTTGCGACAAATTCGCAGAATTTCTGCGTCAGTTATGGATTAGCTACAGGAAACTCGCAAGGCGCGTACGGTTGATACATCCTCCTTAGCCGCACTAGGGCATGGGGGTCACTAACCGCATCCATAAGACGATGGCTGCGAGAGTGACCACGGCCAGGTAGTTTCGCGCGGTCTTTTCGAAGCGGGTTGCGACGCGTCGGAATTTCTTGAGCTTTGAAAAGCAGCATTCGACGAGTTGGCGTTAGGCATAGAGAAGATCGTCGAGCGGATGCTTGAGCGCTCGTGAGGCAATCCCTCGATTAATTCGGCGGCTTGCGGTGCGTCGCCCTTCTGACCTGCGATCAACGTGAACCGTACGCACATAGCCGCGAACGGCCATATGTATCCTGGTGCTCAAGCCGCCGCGCGAACGGCCAATAGCCTGATCTTCAGCCCCCTTTTTTGGCCCCGGCAGCATGCTGATGGGCTCGAAATGGTGGAATCGACGATCAGATATTCGAAGTCCGAATCGACGGACATCGCCCCCAAGATCCGCCACCAGACGCCTCCGGAAGATCACGCCAAGGAGAGCCCGTACGAACGATCCATAGCACACCTTCGACGAACATCCGATTGTCGCCCGGTCGCGCCCTCGATAAGGTCGACCTATGATCAGGGGCGCCATCCGCTCCTAAGCCGCATCGCTCAACACCAGCCGAACCATCACACCCGAGGCCGCCTCCCAAAAGGAGCCTTGAATCTGATTTGCTCTTAAAAGGGAATCCCTAGAGTCCACACCACTTAAGACCTAAGACGCACGTTGAGCGGCGCGGCTGGCCGGTGCGCATGGTGAAAAAGAAGCACCATGCTTAACGGCGGAAGCCTGCACGCGGGCCAGATGGTCGCCCAGCACCGGGCATTGCCGAACTCGAACGCAGCCCCACAGCCATTTCTCTCAGCGTCAGCAATTGCGCACCGATTGATGACGGCGCCGTGAACTGCGCGATAGTCCGGGCTGGCCCGCGACTACTAGTAGCCACGACCTCCTGGCTCCGCGAACCGGCCCAACGACTTGTGGCACGAATGCCTAAATCCGCAACGGGCGAAGGACAATCTGCCGAGCCGTCCAAGGTAGCTCGTTGGAAAAACTCAGATGCCCGATTTGGAAATTGCAAGTTCAACTCCTCTTCCGATCCAGACCAGCGCCCGTGGGTTACTCCAATTTTGCCTATCGCAGAGGAGCTATTCCCGTTCCCAACGCTCTATCCAATCGCCGGACAGCTCGGTGAGATAAGACCTGTCCGGCGTGTTGGCGTACTCAATTGGGCAGACTTCATCGTTCGCCTCCAAAATTCGTCCGCCGCACCTCCGTGACGCCGCCGCCGGCTCCGGCCGCCTTGCTTTCAAGAATGTCAAAATCATCGCTCATGTACTTTCCCACGTTTCGGTCTGTCCGGATTGTGGCGTGATGCCGACGCAACCCGGCTTACACTCGTCCTGTCGATGCATTCGAGCCGTAGGCGTAAAAGGAATCGAATGAGTTTTGTCAGCGCTCCGTTCTTGCGATCGAAGCCTGTGCCACCCGCCGCCTGAATGCTGCCGAAAGCTTCTGTTTGGCTACTTCCGGCTAGTTTGGCATTGTCGAGAAGGTCATGGACTTGAGTTAAACGGCGGGATTGCGATTAATCCAGATGATTAATGAGCGACTATGTAAAGCGAGAGTGATCTTGCGCGTCCTACCAGCCTTAGCAGGAAGACACCCTTCCCTTTTGCTGTATTCTTAAGGCTCGATGTTTGCGACTAAAGCGCCAAACGCTTTTTTCAGCATCCTGCTAAGGAGATAAGCAGACATGGGAAATGCAAAACAAGGCTCACCGACAGCACAAGTAAACCGAGATCACTTGGAGTGCGTGCAAGGTCAAATTAACTTTGCTCGACGCTCATCGGACGAAAACGCTCCCGAAGTTGATTTGTCCAGACTACTTCCGAACATGATGCTTGGTCAAGTACACGACCTGCCGCCCATGCTCAGCTACGACGTCACTGTACGCAACGCGCGTCCGATCGTGAACGAATTATCCTTAGACCGGGAAGGCTTCACGCTAATTCAACACAAAATATCCCGTCCAAATGAGCGTGATCCAGAGACTATATACGACAGGTATCTGGAAGAGATGGTTCCGTTCATCAAAAGCTACTTCAATGCCTCGTGGGTCGTACCTCGCCGACTAGGCATCATTTTTCGTTCTGCCGACGGCAGCTCCATTCCTGCAATAAAAATGAAGCAGCCGATTGTCTACGCTCATGTTGATTATCCGCCGATCATGGGCCCTATCATTGCCGCAATGGAGAACCAATCGCGGGGCATTCCGATTCAATCGTATTCTCGATTGATGATTATTCAATCCTGGCATGTTCTCTCGCCACCTCCACAGGATTTCCCCTTAGCGATCTGCGATGGCACCTCCGTTCACGATACCGATATTCACGTTTTTGACAATACGGTCGCCGGCACCAATCTTAAGCTTGGCGCCGTGCACTTCAATCCGGCCCAGCGTTGGTACTACTTTCCGGAAATGACCGCGGACGAGCTCATGCTATTTAAGGGTTATGATTCCGAGGTGCATTGCAATCCGAATATGGCTCACTCTGCGTTCGACAATCGTCGCGCGTATCCAAATGCAAAGCCTCGTGAGAGTCTCGAAGTTCGCTTCCTCGTGTACTATGCCTGAGCGGCCGACACGGCGTCTATCGCTTCGCTCGGAGCTAGTTATCAAAAGACGAGCAATAACGATTCGGTGCCATGGATCCACGCGGAGATAGAGCCAGCGTCATGATGGCTCCATATCAGCACTAGACATTTTGCTACAATGCAACAGCGCATACTCAGCGAAATACGGTAAGGACCAGTGTCAAATGCGCGGGGCTGCACGCGCCGGGTGTGCTTGCAGCAACTCAAAAATAGCTTCGAGGGACAGTAGCACGTGCTGCTGTCCCAAACCAAATGTTTTCCTGCCTGGGATTGCGATTCTAGAAGGGGTGCGCATGGCTTGGCGCCTTTAGCAAAGGAGACACTGCGCCACGATCCGATAAAGGTTTAGCGGTGGTCTTCCGTGGGAAGCGCGGCGACCGGGTGAAGATTGCCTTCTGATATGGCAGCGGCCTAGTGATGTATTGGAAACGGCTCGAGACGCGGCTTCAAATGGCCGTCCATTATTGACCGCGTCATGCGGATGAACGCGGCACAGCTTGCTGCGCTTTTGGTTGGCATGGATTGGACACGCATGCACGCGCCCCCGAACCTCGCATCCGAAAGTGCTAAGCATAAGAGCATAAAATCCTGCTTCTTGCTGCATCGTGACGCGAAGCGCGGCAAACGGCTCGATGAGTGATTTGCCCGATGAGCTGCCAAGCGATCCAGCTGAGCTGCGCGCCGCCGCCTGCCAGATCGGTGTGCCAGGCTCAAGCGATTGCTTAAACTTGCGAATGATGCGCGCTTCGGCCGCTCTTCAGAAAAGCTCGACGCGGATCAGCCGCAACTGGTTTTGGAGGACATCGATGAGGCCGTCGTAGCTCTCGAAGCGGTGGAGGATCGTATCAATCCCCAAAAGTGCGAAAGGAGAATTGCTGAGCGCAATCTTGACTGGGCTGCCATGTTGCGGCCCGCGAAGGTTAAAGCTTGGGTTCGTGAATGAGATCGCGCCGCAGGGCCACGCCCTAGCCGCGGCGGAACACTGGGCAGAGACGATCTGCAATAACTCGCCGATGTCGATCCGGGCGTCGAAATAAGTCGTCCAGCACGGCCTCTTCCTCTCGCTTGAGCAAGCGATAGTCGCGCAACCCGAATATCTTGCGGTGAAGGCTTTGATGGCACGATTATATCAAGGGGCCCAAGGCCTTTTGCGGAGAAGCGGGCGCCGACGCGGCTGGGGCGTTAACAGCGACCGCTTGTACTTATCGCGCTCAATTCGCTAGAATCGTGGAATCTTTTAGTTAAGCGCCTAACATCAAACACCGCGATGACGATATTGGCGCAATCCGACGATAAAGGCGCGATCCAACGTGATTGCGATCTTGCTGCTGGCGATCGCTGCCGACGTCGGCACCTGCCCGCTTACGCTCAAGCCTGCGATAACTTCTTGCCTGTTGTCGCTCGCGGTGTTCATCCCAGCGAGCGGATGGATCGCAGGCTGCAACATCGGCGGCTCTTTGGCGAGCGAGAACTGAACTGGCGAGCCGGGTGTCTCGGGCGCAGATGCTACAACCACGGCTCGTGGCTCAACCTCATCGAGGGCTCTTCTCAGAGTTCGCTCGTTCGGTCCTGCGCCACATCCGGGTTACCTCAAAACTTGAGTTCAAGGAGCGCATCATGGCCGGTATCGACAACGTCAATCGCCACCTCGTCATCCATACGTCATGCTATAAACTCGCGGAAGTCGGCTGATATGATTCGAACCAAGAAAACGCTCGACTAGTTCGTGCTCGCTGGAGATTGACAAAGCAAACAGCGCTACAAGAGTATCATGCGACGGCAATAGCAGACTGAGTCGGGGCCATGCCGCTCTCAGTCAGACGCGGGAGAACTTCGCCTGGACCACACCATCGGTGCAGCTGCGGCAGGCGTACTTGGGACGGACCGTCCGCAGCACCTGCAGCATCGCTGGGATCACGTCCAGCACCTCACTGACGTCGTCGCCAATCTTGTGAAGTTGGCCCTGGCAGCACGGGCACGCGATCGCCTCCGGCTCCAGCACCTGCTCACAACGAGGCAGGTGCTTGGGCAGCGCACCGATGTCGCGGCGCGCTCTCTTGCGTGGCCTGTCGACCGACTTCGCCGCAGCTGCATCGTCGTTGGCAGCTGCAGGCGGTGTGACACCGGTCTCGAGATCATCCAGCTCGAGCGCAAGTTGCTCGTCCACGAGCACCGCAAGCCTCCCCGGACGCTTCCCGAAGATCATCTCCCTGAGTATCTGCATCGCGACGAGCAGCTTCTCGTTCTCGGCGTCGAGCGCGAGAGCACCATCTCGGTCAGAGCCATCGGATCGGTCGGGAGAGCGTCGGGACGAATCGTCATGGTCAGACCATACATGCGTGCCCTGCATGCTCCAGCGAAAATCCTCTCCTCTCACCCAACAACGGCCGGCTGCTTCACATAGTCAATTTTCAGGGCGAGATAAGATTGAAATTGCAAGCTCTTGGGGTTAGAGGCCTCAGAAGCTTGCAGTTTCATTTCCGGATTCCGCCGAATTGCGTGTCGTGATTCCGTCGTCACTACGGAGGACAGGAACGTACGCGAGGCTGGCGAGATCGATCTTCTGCGCTCACGGCTGGATTGATATTCGAGATGGGTCACGCGCTGGTGAAACGGGCGCAGACGATCAGCTGGTCATTTCTGATCAGCCGTTCGGCGCGGTCTCTGCGGAGGAACACGGTCGGACGCCATTGCTGAAGCGCCTAATAGAACTGACGATCATCAAGCACACTTACGACCTCTCCGAAGAGGCACTGTGCGAGCCCCAATTCTTCTGCGGCGAGGAGCTCTGATTAAAGCACCCTCGCAGCAAAGCCCACGCGAGCAGTTCAAACGCGCCAGCCGGGCATTGAAGAAGTTCAGAGCCTATCTCGGCTGGATCATCCGCGACATAGGCCGCAAAGTCTGACAACGCCGACTTACTCAGTGGGGGCGTGCTGGCAGGGGGTAGCATCCGGTGTAGGTACCAACTTGATCGAATTAGTCTGGTTGCCAGCGTTTGAGCCATCCCGGATTTCTTTGTACATCCGGATGAGCTCGATAGGTTTTCGATACCGAAGTCGGTGTGAACGCCTGGACGCAGTCTCCTCCAATACCATCGACCCAGATGACGCCGTCCTCGATCTGCATTTCGTTGCCGACGTCCCGAAGCCGGTCTTCGTCTTCGGCGAGATCCTCTGCGACGCGGGTGATGATGGTGACGTGATGAACCTTGTCGAGCATGATCAGGCGGCTTGAGCAGGGAGCGCTGCAAACAGAGGCGTCCAATTCGAGGGCCGCATTTCGTCCAGCCAATGAACCAGGTGAACGGTGATGCCACCTGGAGCCGCTGCACCAGATCGGTAGTGCGTGCGAAGAGCACGCGCCAACCATCCTCGACTAGAGCCAAGCCGATCGCTGCGCCAGCGAAATCGACGGTCGCCCAATCGGCGAATAGAGCGCGGCAAACTCACGCTTCAGCGCCGACAGCGCCTCGTTCAAAATCGTCCGGATCGCTCGCAGCGGATGACCATCCCGCACTCGTTCCTCGAGGTCAACGTAGCTGACAAACTCGCCCGTTCGGTGGTCCCCGCCGCGTACGCACCATCTCCGAATCTCGTCGGAGCCAATGAGTCATGGTCCCAGGTCGGCGGCGAGCGCCTTTTTCAACAACCTGCTAGGTTTGTCGAACTCGGGACATCGAAACTAGGGCTTCACAGATAGGTCCCTGCGATATGCCGTCGATCAGAATCTCTGCAGTCATGAGCCTTCGCTGCGGATCGAATTGAGACGGCGCAATGGCCCGAAGCACTATCTCGCCCAGATCCCCCGCCTTAAGCGTGACGCTTCCCGCCTCTCCACGCGACGCCCAACCGAACGCCGGCAGGAGACGAGCGCTGTAGACAGCCGCGCGCTGCAAGTTATTGCGTATCTTGACCGTGTATCTGACCTCGCTGTTCGGGCAAGCTTGTGAAAGATATGGCAGCATTCGCGCCCAGAATAGATCGATGAAATGGTCTGCAGGCTCATCTACGATGTCGCGGAAGGCCGCGTCCTTACGTTCGATGTAGCTCGTGTACTCGGCGATCCTCGACTGATCCATGGGAATCAGCTCTCCGTGGCCAGGACATACGAGATCGGGCTTTGTTCTCTGAATCACATTCGCGCAGTAACGATGCATGTCTAACTGAAAGCTATTGCGCATGACTGTAGACTGGATGAGGATCTCACGCTCAATCCCTCCGGCTTGAGGGTTGAAGAGAAACAGATTGTCTCCTCCAAAGACGACCCGCTTGCCGTCGATCTTACCGAAAATGATCGCGTGGAACTCTGTTTGACCTGGGGCATAATAAACCTCGAAGTCGAATCCTCTCCAGCAAAATGCCTCACCATCGCGCAGGGTCCGTTGCACTTCGATCGGTTTGTGGAAGCAGCATGGCGTGCTGGCCCAGGCAGCAGGATTGGCAATGATCTCGGCAACGCAATCGAGCGCCCAGCACTGCGTGCCGAAATGGCGTTGGAGGAATGGTATTCCCGCAATATGGTCATCATGAATGTGCGTGGGAACGACGAGATCGATGTTCTGCACCCCGTAATCGTCACGCAGTTGATCGATGTGATGTTCTATGAAACGGAGAGCCTGTATGCCGGCGTGATCGCTGCTGTAATGGACATGCCCAGGAGACGCTAATCCGTAGTCAATCAGCATCGCGTGGCCGCTTCCACTCAGAACAACGTAGAAATTAGAGCAGGTGTATGGTCCGGCCCACAGCAGATGTTCCGTAATCGGTTGCAGTCTGCTCTCGCGAATAGTCTGCGAATCGCTAAAACCGCTCCGGCCCGATGTAAAGAGCCTGCCTATGCTTGCGAGTGTCGCGAGCCTGGATTCAAGTTTTTCAATGTCCGCCTTCAAGTCACTGATCGGCGCCCCATGCGATGGGTAGGCCGTTTCGGCGCCCTCCTTTTTCAGGGCGAGAATGGATTGCATTGTAAATTCAACCCCAAGAAGATCGCCGTAGCTATACTCCATTGCATGTAGTTGATAAAGTTTTCCACCGCGTGTCATCAGATCGCCTGTAAAGGCGACCTTCTTGCCATCCACTTCTGCGATCAGGCAGATCATCCCATATGTATGGCCTTTGGCGGGCAGGATGCGGAACTCGTACTCCTTCCAGACAAACGTGCCGTAGTCTTCAAGAACTGTCTCGACGGGAAGATTTGCCCCTAGCGAGAAAAACGTGTTGCTATCGTTGTAGTTGTCATAGATGCCCCGAGCCTGCCAGTGAGCCTCGACATCGTCGAACAGGTGACGCTCGTATTCCGGCACAGCAACTCTTGCACCGGCCTTCCGAATAATTTGCGTTCCCCAGCACTGATCCCGGTGGTGGTGCGTATGCAGAACCCACGCGACTCGCTCAATACCGATCGTGGGAAGATGCTGTATTATTGCACCAGATCCTGTGTCGATCAGCAGGCACTCTTCGCCACTCTTCAGGACGTAAACATTACAAGTATCCCGAAATTCCCAAAGGTTTTCGGAACGCTCGATCAAACCCATTCCATATCCCATCCGCGACTGTGCTTAATTTGCTCGGACCACTCCGTGCGGCCGCCGCCTTCCGAAGCGTTGGCCCTGGGCGGTTCGCAGCCGATTCATTTTGAAGCGCTCGGGCGTTGACTAAATTCACTCCGAGATGCAACCGAGAAATCGGTCGGCTTTCCAGACGGCCTATTCCGTCGGCTAAATGTGCTGTTCAGGGCTGACCGTTGATCAGAGCTCTCTTGATTGCTGTGTCGTGCGGCAGGTTCCACCTGCGCGACAACTTCTGATAGGTACCGTCGGCGATGACTGCGGCCAACGCCTTCTTAAGCGCCTCTCCGAACTCCGGGTCATCCTTCGAAAAACCTATCGCCTGATTTTCGCCTTGCTCGAGAAGGAGCGCCTCCTCATTGGCTCCTTGATCGCTAGCGAAGAGATTGCCAATAATCGCATAGGGGCTGCTCTCAAGCGCGTTCTGGTATTCCAGAGCAGATCCTCCTTGTACGGCGGCGTCTGCACGTCCTTGGTTTAGCTGAAGCCTCGAATCGGGCGTGCTAACGGTGCCCAGCACGGCTACTGCGGGCTTGCCGGCCTTGGTGCAATTCGCGTCACTCCATTTCACAATCAAGTCTGGCCACGCTGTAACGCGTGATGCCGCTACGCGTTTCCCACACAGCGCTTCCATATTCGGGAAACTCGCAGCGTTAGCGCGTAACGTAAAGAAAACCGAACGATCCCATACATAATCGACGAAGTTCACACTTTTACGCCGCTCAGGGCGATCGGCGATTCCGATCACAACCTCAGCACGCTTCGTCAAAATCGAAGAGAGTAGCTGGTCGAAGCTTGATTCAATCCAGTTGACTTTCGCACCCATCTTCGTTGCCATCGCGTCGAAGAGGTCGATGTTGAACCCCGTCAGCTTGTTCGTCGCTGGATCTTTGAACCCGAATGGCGAATAATACGTCGTAGTCGCAGCATTGATAACGGTTTTTGCGCCCTCTGCATACGCAGATGCCGCAGCGATGCCGAAGGCAAGCGCGCTTATCGCAAGACGAAATCCGATTTTTGAAGGCATTCCGATGTCCCCTACATTTTTCTAAGCAGCACTCGGTTGGCTGCTTCGCGTGCGAACCCAGGTTCGTGCGCGACGGAGAATACTTCACCACCAATTCCGAACAGAGCGCGGAAAAATCGCTCTTCGAATAACAACGTAGCGGATGGGCAGGCACGCCTCCAAACTCCACCCTAACCTGGCCAGCGTTTGTCTTGAGCCAGTCCTTTAGCCATGAGGACAGAACGATAAGTAGATATCGCCGCCTAGAGGCCCCGAAAAGACCTGATGAACAGCAGAAACTCTGCATAATAAATCGATCTCTGTACTATTTTCTGCAATGATCAGCGGCGAGGGGTAACCCTCGCTTGTTGATTGGAGTTGGACAACTTTGCGCACACGCGTCTCACGAAGTGGTACCAGCGGCCTTGATGATTGCCTGTTGCGCGCCCAGCCATGTCCTTCCACCACCTACATCCCTTTGCCGAAGTAGAACACCAGTGGCGCAGCTCTGCGATTGAGGGCGAATGGCCCGGCGCGGCGGCTATGCCGTTAGCCAGCGCATCCGCGAGTGCATCGAGAGGCATTCGGCTGGATCAAGGCAGTTGCCGGGCAAGAGAAGCCCCGCTTCCGTGGCCGTAATCGCGTCGGATGGACTTTTACCTTCGCTGCCGGCGCCGACAATCTGGTGCGGCTGCCCAAGCTGATAGCGGAGGCCGGCTAATGGCCAGAGTGCCCGGCTTCTCCAAGGCCTTTGGCGGTCGTTGGCGTATCGTCGAGATGGACGTCTAGGACAACGACTTCCTCCACCTGATCGAGGAGGCGCATCTCACCTCCAGGGCAAGTTCGATGGCGAAATCGCCTTTGGGGCTCTCAATGGCTTCCTGAACGCGCCCCTCGTCTTATGAGTCGCCGGTGTGTGGCACGCGGATCTTCGGCCTTCACCATCATGCCGAGCGTCTTTGCAAGCGACTGCGTCCGGGTTGATGATTGCCCTGGCTGGGGAGCGGTGCTCTTGCCGGCACGTTGCTGGCCGCGCGCATCTCCGGCACGACGATCGATGCGATTGCCGAGCTCCTCCTGGATCGCGCGGATCTCGGCCAACAGCGCGACCGGATCGAGCGTACGATACTGCTCGCGCAGCCGCTTCTTCACGGCCACGGCCGCCTTCGAATGCGCCAGCGCCCGCTCATGGCAGTGTCGACGAAGGATGATAGCGCTTGACCACTTTCGCTCGTTCGCGGCGCCTCTCCTTCAGCTTCGACGCCTGGAAGAAGCTGACGTAAAGCCGTGCCGCCGCATAGAGGCGAGCCACACGCGTGCCGTTTCGACCCATCGAAGCGGCCGTAGCCCATCAGGCGCGCCGCACGGTCGCACCGTTCTTCTGCTCAACGAACGCCTGGTCGTTCTTGTAGGCACGCGAGCGCGTCAGCTCGAGCTTCAGTTCACGACACCAAGGGACGACGACATCGTTCATGAAGGCGCTGTCGTTGTCGAAGTCCACGCCGCGCAAGAGCCGGGAAACAGACTTTGTGCGCGGTTGATCGCCTCGACGACGAGCGAACCATCGCGCGACACTCGGTCCAGCCCGTAGCGACATCGACCATTGTCTGCGTCTGGATGAACGAGCCCGCTACCGATGTGCCGCCATGTGCGACCATGTCGACTTGGCAGCGCCCGGCGGCGGGCCTTTCCAATCGTTGAACGTGCGGATCGGAACTTCGCGCCGGATTGCCGAGCAGAAACCCGCACGTCGTCGCTTGCCCGCGCTCGCCGCGACCTTTACATCGCCGAGCAGGCGGTCGATAGTTGCCGCCTGATGGCGAGAACACAATCAGAAGCCGCCTCGTTAAGCTTCAATCGCCCGTGTCGCTCAAGCGCCGGCAGCAAGGTGGGGATCATAACCTTGAGCCGCTTGCCGCACATCCGGTCCGACGCCTCCCACAACGCTGTCAAGGGCATCCTTGATCGTCGCGCCGTATCGGCGCCGCCGGCCCGATTCGGTGACGTTGCCCCAGTCATTGGCAGGAACTTGTTCAGTAACATTCATGATGAGGCAATGCGCCCCGTGGCACAGCGGTAACGCGCACAGGCGCGGAGCTCTGACGTTGCGTAGAGCCTGTGCGCGCGGGTTGTTGGGTGGTCGGCTTTAACTTTGAGAGCGGCTCTTGAAGCGCCAGGACTCGGTCTCGATGATCTCACAATGTCGGGTGAGACGGTCGAGGAGCGCGGTGGTCATTTTGGCATTGCCCATACGGCGGGCCATTTGCCAAAGGCGAGATTGGTGGTGACTATGATGAATGTGCGCTCGTAGAGGCGGCTGACGAGATGGAAGAGCAGTTGGTCGCCGGCCTCGGCGAAGGGCAGATAGCCGAGCTCGTCGAGGACGACGAAGTCGAGCCGGGTGAGATAGTCGGCCAGCCGGCCCTGCCTACCGTTGCGGTGCTCGGTCTCCAGTCGGTCAACGAGATCGACGACGTTGTAGAAGCGGCCGCGTAAGCCGTTGCGGATCAGGGATCGGGCAATGGCGATGGCTAGAAGCGACTTGCCGGTGCCGGTGCCGCCGCTTAGCACGGCGTTGCGCTGGTCAGCGACGAAGGTGCCTCCGGCGAGCCTCGCGGACCAGGGCTTCATTGACTGGCGTGTCGTGAAATCGAACTCCTCGAGGTCCTTGGCCAAGGGCAGCTTGGCGACGGTCATCTGGTATTTGATGGAGCGGGCCTGCTTCTCAGCAGGTCGCCGACGATCCGCGGCGGCTCGTACTGGCGCTTGATGCCGGTTGCCATTACCTCGTCATAGGCATTTCGCATGCCGTAGAGCTTGAGGCTTCCCATCGGTTCCAGAACCAGTGTGTGTTCCATCAGCTTGCCCTCCTCAAGGCGTCGTAGCGGGCGCAGTCGGCCTGCGGATCGTGCTGCAGGCGAAGGGCGTCCGGAGTAAGTACGGGCATGGCCGGAGCAGGATCGCGCCGGCGGGCGAGGATGTTGAGGATAATGGCCGAGGAGCAGATATTGTCCTCGAGCGCTTCCTGGCAGGCCGCTTCGACCGCCTCCAGCCCGTCAGCAAGCACAGCGGTGAGGACCGCAATCATCTGCCGGTCGCCGTCGTCGAGCGCCTTGAGCCGGCGACGCACCTTCTCCATGGCCGACGGCAGCACCCAGTCGCGAACCGCGCACCATTGCGCAACGCCACGTGCTTGCGCGCCAGGACCGGGACATAGTGCCATGGGTCGTAGATCGTCTCGCCACGGCCGAAGGAGCGCGCATGTTCGCCGACCACGACGCCTTCCTGACGGATAACGATGCGATCGGGATAGGCGCGGATCTCGACGGGCCGTCCGACGGCCGTCGACAGGACGGAATACTTGTGGTTGTTGAACCGCACGAGGCAGGTCTTCGACGCCGAGGCGGTCATGGAAGCCATCGAAGGGACCGCGGTAGTCGACGAGCTGTCGCCGTCCCTCCTCGAACACCTCCCAGATCGTGCGCTCGGGTTGCTCGAGGTGACGACTGTCACGCCTTTTAGCAGGACGATCTCGTGGCTCCAGTCGAACTGGTAGGCGTCACCCGCGGGAAGAACAGCGGCACATAAGCTTCGGCGATGTCGTGCCTTGAGCCGTGGTCAAGCTCCTGGCGTAGCGCCGCATGGCGTCATCGCCTGCCCCTGAACATGAAACGCACGCCGAACCCGAGCTATCGTATCCACCGACTTCATCCCCGCACCATCCGCTCGCCGAAACCGGCGGATGGTCGCAAATCATCTTCAAAACTGGCGCAAACGATACCCCAGGGGGTCACCTCCGATGCGACGACGGAACCAGGACTGGCGATGCGACGGAACCCTGAAAATGAAATTGCAGGGTTCGGATGCTCGAAGCGTCAAAACCCTGCAATCGAAAAACAGTCCACAACGACAAATGCGGTTCTAGCTCTATCGCTTAGCCGCCCTTCAACGGACGACGACGGAAGTGCGCAACGTGCAGATCTTCATCGGAGTACTTGGCGACCTCGAACGACACCTATGCCGAAGCCAATTTCAGCCGTTGCAGCGGGCTCTTGCACAAGCCTACTCCACCAGAAGCCGAATCGGACAAAAGCAGCGAAGCGGAAATTTTCACATGTCGCTGCGAATTTGCCGGTCACTGGATGGCGGGGTCCCCCTCCCAAGTGGCTTACCAGGCTGTTGCGATGTATTTCGCTTCTGTAAATTCAAGCAGGCCGTGGTGACCGCCTTCGCGCCCCAAGCCACTCTGCTTCACGCCACCGAAGGGGGCTGCCGCGTCCGAGACAAGACCGCGATTCAACGCAATCATCCCGCTCTCGATCTGCTCCGAGACTCGCAGACCCCGAGCAAGATCTTTAGTGTAGATATATGCGACAAGCCCATACTCGGTCTGGTTGGCAAGCGCCACCCCGTCTTCCTCGTTGTCGAATGCTACGATGGGAGCGACGGGACCGAATATCTCCTCATTCAGGATATCTGCACCGGCCGGCACATCGACCAGAACCGTAGCGTCGTAAAAGAAGCCCTTCCCGCCGCTCGCAGTTCCACCGGTCACGATCCGAGCGCCTCGAGCGACGGCATTGTCCACGAGTGAGGCAACCTTGTTTCGACTGCTTGCATTGATCAGCGGACCCAGCCGCGTTGACGGATCATAGCCGACCCCCACCTTAATCGCCTTCATACGTTCGGCGAGCTTGGCCGAAAAGGCCTCCAGCACGCCGCGCTGCACATAAAAGCGGTTGGCTGCAGTACAGGCTTCACCGCCGTTGCGCATCTTTGCGATCATGGCTCCATCGATCGCAGCATCGATGTCGGCATCATCAAAGACGAGGAAAGGAGCATTTCCTCCCAGCTCCATCGAGCAACTGATAATCTGGTCGGCGGCTTCGCGGAGCAGAATACGGCCCACCTCCGTCGAGCCCGTGAACGACAGTTTTCGTACTCGTGGGTCGTGCAACATTGCACTGATCACAGGACCCGACTTATTCGTCGTGATGACGTTCACGACGCCCGCAGGGACGCCGGCTTCTGTCAAAATCTCGGCAATTGCATAAGCTGTCAGGGGCGTTTCGGTCGCAGGTTTGAGAATGCATGTGCAACCCGCAGCAAGAGCAGGCCCTATCTTTCGAGTCGCCATTGCCGCGGGAAAATTCCACGGCGTAATAAGCAGAGCAATGCCGACAGGCTGATATTGTACGATGATGCGATTATTGCCGCTCGGCGAGGTCGAGATCTCGCCGTTTAGACGCACACCTTCTTCCGCGTACCAACGGAAGAATTCCGCGGCATAAGTGACCTCACCACGCGCATCTGGCAACGCCTTGCCGTTCTCGCGCGAAATCAATTCGGCCAGCCATTCTGATCTCTCAGTCATAATCTGGTGCGCTCGCATCAGGATATCAGCGCGCCTGCGGGGCGCTGTACCCGCCCAGATTTTGGCGGCACCAGCCGCCGCATCAATTGCAGCGGTTCCATCTTCCACCGTGGCGTTTGCGACGGAGGTAATCACATCTTCAGTCGATGGGTCATAGACATCGACACGCATCCCGGACGTCGATGGGCGCCATTCTCCGCGGATGAAAAGATCGTTGCGGACGTCTTTGAAATTGCTCCTCGCCAGAGCATGACCATACTTGGACATTCTTAAACCCTTCCAGATTAATTCGGGCGGAGCGTCTTACGATCGCCAGTATAGGACGCTTTTGCGATTGTCAGCAACGCGCTCAGATCGAGCGGACGCGGATTGTTGTTAATCAGACGCCCCGACAGCAAAGATTGCTCTGCGACCCACTGCAGCTGATCTTCGTTGACGCCAAGATCCGCTATCGTGGCCGGGATACCGATCTCGGCGAAGAGGTTCGCAACGAGATCAATCGCACGATCTGCGAGCTCCCTTTCGTTACTCCCCGTGGCGCCGAAGAGTTTTGCAATCTCCACATACTCCGGTGTCGAGACAGGTCGATTGTATTCCATCACGTACGGCATCAAGGTAGCTACACCGAGGCCGTGTGCGGTCTTTGTCAGCGCGCCAATCGGGTATTGAATAGCGTGCGCTGCGGCCGTTCCGGCAACTCCAAATGCCAATCCCGCAGCGAGCGCTCCATACATAACTTGCTCGCGGGCTTCCGCGTCATGGCCGTTAGACACCGCCCTGGCGAGAGTTCCTGCCAATGCGGCAATGGCAAGCCTTGCTTGTGTATCGCTTTGCGCGTTTTTCCCGATGAACACCTGTCTCAGAGGCAATTCCGGGATGAATGGACGCTTTATCGCCGTGAACGCTTCGATAGCATGGGTCATTGCGTCTGCGCCGGCGACAGCAGTTAGCTTCGGCGGGCAGGTAATCGTCAGCTCTGGGTCGCAGATGGCGACTTCCGGCAAAAGATGGGGGCTAGAAATGCCAACCTTGGTCCTGCGTGCCGGATCAGCAAGAACAGCGACTGGAGTAACCTCCGATCCTGTCCCAGCGGTTGTCGGCACTGCTATCACTGGCAAGATGGGAGTCGGAACTTTGAACTCACCATAGAATTGCGAGAGGTCGTCCCCGTGCGTCAGGCTGAGGGAGACCAGCTTGGCGATGTCGAGACAACTTCCTCCTCCAAGGCCAATGATAATGTGCGGATCAAACTTCCTGGCCTGTTCCGCAGCTTCCCGAATGCATTCCAGCGGCAGCTCGGCGACGGTCCCATCGTAAACTTCCGTTTCTATTCCAGAAGCCCGCACTGCTTCGACAATCTCACCCAGCTTCGGGTCCTGCTTGAGGCGCTCGTCACTACATAGAAAAGTGCGCCGACCAAATGCAGCGACGATCTCCGGGATTGAGTGTCGTTGGCCACTTCCGAAGTAAATCGCTCTGGGACTTCGAATTGTTCCGTGAAATGCCATGATAGAGAGTCTTCTCAATGTTGATGCGTTGCGACGGCGAGATTACACAGTCGGTCCCAAAGCTCTTGCGGGAGGAGCACGCCGCCGGCGAGCTTCTGTTGTCGGGTCTCGCGCGCGCGATCACCCGGAACCGCCACCTTGTCTCCTGACGATCGAACGGCATCGAGATATTGGGAAATACGCGCTGCCAGATCCTTGCCGATCGCAAGATCGATGACGACGAACAGATCTCCCTTATTGCAGACAGTGGTGGAGTCCAGCGTCCCCGTCACGTCACGTCCAATCGCCGAGTTAGTCAGCGAAACGATCAAGATTTCAATGGCCAGGCCGAGAGCATAGCCCTTGGCATCTCCGAATGGCGCGATTGCGCCCGACTTGGCAGCCACAGCATCCGTCGTGGGGTCGCCATTCGCGTCGACTGCCCAACCTTCGGGAATCGGCTGGTCGCGTTGCGCATAGTCGAGTATCTGCCCCATCGAAACGAGGCTGGTCGCCATATCAAGGACGAAGGGTTCCCGCGCGGTCGGAACGCCGATCGCAATGGGGTTTGTCCCGAGAATTGCACTACGTCCGCCCCACGCATGAACAAGCGCTTCGCTTGTCGAAAGACCAAGGAAAACCTGACCTCGAGACGCGATCCGGTCTGCATACCACGCTAGCATTCCCAAATGATTATTGTTCCGTATGGCAACAACTGCAACGCCCGTCTCCTTGGCGCGCCGCGCCGCCTCGTTGAGAGCCTTCATGGCTACAACAGGGCCCAGTCCCATTTCACCATCTACATCGAGCAGGGAACTGCTGCGCCATTCGTGGACGCCGGTCGCAGTACCACTCGCGACGCCATTGTTGATGCGTTCAACGAGCCGTGGAAGCCTTAGTAGCCCATGGGAGGGATGCCCCCTAAGCTCCGCCTCAAGAAGAAGATCAACTTGAAGAGCTGCGTTTTTGCCAGGAACGCCAACGCGCTGAAGAGCTAGTTCAGCTGACGTCCGGATTACTTCTACTTTGAGAAGCGCTTCTGCTTTAGAGCAAATCATATATCGTATCCTATATGATAATTATTGGCGGCCGTGTCAACAGCGGCTCTCAGCGCTTACATATTGGGACCCAGGTCCGCGAACGTAACCATGAAACGCTCGCGCGAAAGCTCGATATGGCGTTTCATCGCACGCCGCGCCTTTTCGCTGTCGCGTTCAACAAATGCCGCTCCCAATGCCTCATGCTCACGGATGGCACACGAAGTTACTTTGGCGTGAAAGTGCAGTCGAAAGAGATGTAGGTGGATATGCAGCCTGGACAGCGCTTCGTAGATAAGGCTGTTGCCGCAGAGTTTGAGGATTCGATCATGGAATTCTGCATCGAGCATAGCAAAGCGGCTGTAGGATCCACGAGCATCGTTTGCTCCAGATCCGTTCATTCGACGCGTGAGATCGGCGAGAGCCTTGATTTCAGCATCGGAAATTCGCGCCGCAGTTCGAGCTGCGGCCTCGGGTTCGAGCAAGAGCCGCAGGTCGTAAAGCTCGTTGAACCGCACGGCATCTATCTGAGGCGCGGCGCTGTAACCGACGTTGTGAGTCTTGACGACCAGCCCCTGCTCTTCGAGACGGCTGAGCGCTTCTCGGATGGGAGTTTGCGAGACACCCATTTCACGTGCCAAAGTGTCTATATTGATCCGAGAACTTGGCGCGATCCGGAGGGACATAAGCTCAGCAAGGATATGCTCATAAACAGTCTCTCCCAATCCCGCCGGCCGCTTCAAACGCCTCGGCACGAGACCTCTCGTTACGTTCTGACGCTTCAGCGCTTCAGTCATCCATTCTCCGTACTTCATGGATCAAAGCTAATGGAAAGAATCGCTCCGCGGAATCGAAAGAAATCGTATCGTACTACCTATCTGACTTAAAGAGGATGGCGAGCTTGCCCAAAAGCGCATTCTAATTCCGTACTTTATCAAACCTGCCTTGAGGGCAACGTACCGACCACATCTCTGCCACTCGTGACGGTGGAGGATGGAGTAGTTTTGGCGCTCTCCTTCATGTGTCCGGCTGAAGGGCCGGCTCACGCCGAACGGATCGCCCACCTTTTCGCTGAGGTGGTCCACGCACAACAGACGGCATTGCTGATCGATCATCTCAGTAATCCGGTGGCGCGTGAGGCCGAACGCCTCTCCGATGGACGGGAGCCGCTGAGGGACGGTGAAGCCGTCTGATGGCACCGCCGTCGAGCCCACACTCTCGGTCGCAACGGAACGAGCGCCCGCGCGACCGGTCGAGGAATGGCGCCCATCATTCCTCACCCTGCCATGCAAACGTGCCAGAACGCCGAACCCGAAGAAGACGCGCGCGAGACTGCTTACCGTGAAGATTGGGCATTGCCCGAAATGAGCTGTCATAGTCGATGGTGCCGACACCCTCTTCTGGGGCTTGACTGCATCGATCATCACACAGGATTTTTCGGCAAAGGCCACAGCGGCGTAGCCTGCACGGCTTGCACCAGAACTTGAGGCTCAATATTTGAGCCGCTGACAACGAGCGCGATCTTCTTGCCCGACCATTGATGGCGATCCTTCCAGGCCGCAGCGAGTGTGGCAGCGCCAGAAGGTTCAGCGAGAATGTGTCCGGCAATTGCAAGACTGTGAATCGCAGACAACATTTCGTTCTCTTCGACGAGCACAAAACGGTCGACGAATGCCTTCATGCCATTTAGAGCGGACGGCGTAGGCTTGCGTGTTGCGAGGCCATCGGCGATCGTCTTGACTGGATAATCGACAGCAGCCCCGCTTCTGTGGCTATAGGCATAGGCGGGCGCGCCAAGCGCCTGAACGCCAATTATTTCTACGTAAGGACAGATCGCCTTTAAAGCTGAGCCTGCTCCGTTGATCAGGGCAGCATCGCCGACAGGCAAAAAGACGGCATCAATACTCTCTAGTGCATCAGCGATTTCCAACCCAACCGTTCCCGCCCCCTCAGCGAGGTTGATGCAGTCGCCATCATCTACGAAGTAACAGTCGTTGTCCAAGGCGTAGCGCTGAGCTTCAAGTTTGACGCTATAGCTGTCACCGGGAACCAACCGAATCTCTGCGCCAAGCGCGTAAATCGTTGCTCGCTTAATTGCATTTGCAGTCGACGGCAGGAATACTGTTACTGCTAAACCGAGAATGCGCCCAGCGTACGCAACGCCTTGTCCATGGTTACCGCTCGAGGAGGTTACAATCCGGCGGCGTGTCTTGCCTGACGTCGCTCGAAGCAAATCGACTAGGGCGCCACGCAGCTTGAAGCAGCCGATTGGCGAGACCGTCTCATTCTTGAGCCACACCTCGGCACCGAATGCCTCTGACAAAAGGACAGACTGGACAAGGGGCGTTTCAGGTTGAAACGGCCGGATTTCGGACAGCGCGCGTCGCACGCCGTCGATCGTCGGAAGCGGTATCGTAGCGGGCTCGGTTGCTAAAAGTGTCATTCCTGAATCCTTCAAATCATACCGCTCCAGAGATCCGAGACCCAGCCGCCTTGGAGCGGGGTAGAAATCTCCGGAGACACTCGACAGCACTTTGTGCTCGCGGCTCCAGCCGCTAAACCCACGGGACCAGCGAGCCGATCAAGAAATCTACCCAAGCTAGCCATCGAGCCTCCGGCAATTCGAAGGCACATGGCCAAACCACCGCTTAAGGACCCCGCCTCGGAAGTTCAGTTCTACCTTGTTCTCGAGCGGTTTGGCCGACTTGCTCATGTTGCACTCGAAGATCTCGAGCGCGTCTTGCCTGTGGTCGTGCTCTTCTATCGCGAAAAGCCTCTGCTCCGTTCCCGTCAGCCACTCGCATCCCTTTTGCTTCGCTGCGGAATGCTTCCGGCACCGAATCCCATCGCAGGCGAGCAAAAAAAGACGCGAGTTCTTCGGTTAAGGGAGTTTCTGATTCCATCAGGACAACCTCTATTCTCCCGCGCAGCGCTATCTCTTGGATTATTGTAACGATATTTTCGTATGAATTAATGGGATCACCAGCGCTTTGAGGACCGAATCCTGCGTCGCGCGTTCTTTTTTGCCGAACTCACACGCCGCCAACTTTCCTGAGCACGTGACGGCATTCGCTTGACTCATCAAGCGCTCCTTCGTCTTGCCATGTCAATCGCCCGGTCCGGGCTTCAGATTACATTGTCGATAGGTATTTGCCCTATGCTAAAGTCCGCAGGACGATCACGTGCATAGCCGGCCTAAGCATTATGGCCTCGACAAGTATCACGCACTGGAGTTACCCAGTCACCGCCGAGCTATCGTACCAACCTCTCGAAATTGCGCTCATCCTAATGCAACCGGAACAGCGAAGCCCAAGCCTCGGTACTCGCGTTCTGCAGCGCGACGATGCCGGTCTCGCCGGTCCATCATTTGCGGCGTCGAGACAGCTACCGCCGCCCGTACCTATCACGATATCTGCACCGGCGGCCTTGCCAATCTCGACGCCTCCTACGATCGGCAACTCGGCAATCATGGGGTCAAGAACCTGATTGTGACGTTGGCATGTTTAAAACGCATGAAATCCGGATCAGCCGCAAGCCTGTCGTCCGTGATGCTCGGCGGCCAAGGGCAGCGGCATAGTTGCTATGAGCTCCACGCTGGCCTGCGCCCCGCATGATCCGGTGGAGGCCTGCGCGCTCCAGCGCTCGCTCCGCAACGCGGCGTCAAGGGAGCACCTACTGATGGCAAAACATAGGACAAACGTCCGCGGGCACGGCATCAAGACCCCAAGGAAGAGCTCATGCACGGACCTCGTTGAAGCCGGATTGAGCGAAGCCGCTGGGCGCTATCGAGATTGCCGCGGAGGCGACGCCAGGAAGCGGCCGCGAGGCGGCCTCGCGAGTCACAGGGAACAGGCGGGAGACGATCGTCCTTGCCGTTGTGGCGATGGCGATCTCCGCCCGCACCGCGTGTTGTGTCGGCAGCGATCAGCCATGGCGGTCCGACGGCGTGGTGTTGATCGAAAGGCGACGGGCCGACCACAATGGCAACCAGAGATGCCTGCGACAGGTCTGGACGGACGGGTGCGATCACGAGCTGTCGTCCCACGCCGGCCGGCTGCGCACGTCACCGTGTCGCCAGACGGTCGTGCGGCCGCCACAGCAGGGGCACCGGCTTGATGATGAAGTCGGAACCGCCTCGGCAGCGTTGGATGAGGGAGGCTTTTGCTTCAGGCCGTTCAACAGGACCCGGGGCACCAGTCTGGAGCAGCCGATCAAGGAGTCGAAGCTATACCTCATCGGATGGCGTGGCTACTTCGGCTTCTGCCAGACCGCACGGGTGCTTACGAACCTGGAGGCGTGGATTCGCCGACGATTATGCTTGTATCTTTGGCGCCAATGGGGAACGAGCACAACCGCTACGAGGAGCTACGCCGTCGTGGCGTGCCAAAGCTTCGTGCCGCGGTTGCCGCCGGTCCGCCGACGGGATTCTTGTGCATGTCAGGACACCCGGCGGTCTAACAGTTCCTGCGCAACCTTGACTTCGACGCACTCGGCCTTCCCCCACTCCATGTCTCTGCCCAAGCTTAATCCGGTCGAACCGCCGTAGTGCGGACCCGTATGCCTGTTGGTGTAAGAGGGGTGGCGCCAGGAGGGCGTCCCCTATCCCGATCAATCCACAAGCGAAATTGCAGGGTTTGGTGGCCTCAACCTCCCAATCCCTGCAATCTCCAATGCCCACCTATCCGAAAACAGACTCCCACTCAACCACTTAGAGCCTTGTTCGCGGACGCCTTCAGAACCACTGTTGCGCCCGACCTGCTCGATCGAGGCGTCCACGGAGACACCGATCCCCCTCATCACATGGCGGCCACCAGCAGTGAATCCGGGCCGGTAGCCTGAGCGAAATCTCGGCCGGTCCGTGCTTGGTCCAGCCGCGATTCTGGTGTTGGTCAACTACTGAGGACGTCAAGCGTGCATATTCTGTTGCTGTGCCGCCGCGCGAATTTGCGACAGCGTCTGCTCTGGCGTGAGCGCCTCTTGATCAACCCGGACTTCGATGACCGTAAGACGGTCGGCGGCTAGCGCTGCGACGAACGCCGGTTCGAACTGCTCAGTGCGCTCTACGACTACTCCGTGAGCTCCGAACGAGCGCGCATAGGCGGCGAAATCGGGATTGGAGAGATCGGTGCCATGGACGCGGGCCGGAAAAGCACGCTCCTGGTACAGCCGGATCGTGCCGTACATGTTGTTATTGATAAGGATGACTACGATCGGCAAGCCGTAGCGTACGGCGGTCGACAGCTCCTGACTGTTCATGAGAAAGTCGCCGTCACCCGTTACGCAAATGACCGGACGACCGGGATCGGCAATTTTGGCCGCGATCGCACCGGGCAGCGCATAGCCCATCGACCCCGAGGTGGGGCAGATCATCGTGCCGAACTGCCTGTACTGGTAATGGCGCCGAGCCCAGGCGCTGAAGTTACCAGCACCATGAGTGATCACGGTCTCCGGCGACAGCACGCGGCGCAGCAAGGCCGCCACGCGTCCCATATCGACCGCGCCTGGGCACGCCGGCAGTTTTAGCGACTCTAGGTAGTCGCAATGCGTGTTGGCAGTCCATTCGCGCCATGCTGGCGCGCCGACGGGCTCAAGCCGTGCCGCCCGCGCCGCGAAGGCGGGCATGCCCGCATGCACCAGCACGTCGGCCTGATAGATCTTGCCCAGTTCCTCTGCGCCCGGATGTACCTGCACGATCGCCTGCTTCGGGCGTGGAATGTCTAGCAGCGTGTAGCTGCCGGACGGAATCTCGCCCATGCGTGCACCGACCAGCAGCAGCAGATCAGACTGACGGATGCGGTCATCCAGTCTCGGCTCCTCGCACACATCCCCGGCGTAGTTGGGCGAGCAATTGTCGAACAGGTCCTGCCGTCGGAAGGAGCACGCGACCGGCAAGTCGTGTGCCACTGCGAACCGACTGATGTCGCGGCAGGCCTGCGCGGACCAGCCGCTGCCGCCTAGGATCATCAGCGGTCGCCGCGCCTTCGTGAGTAGGGCAGCAATCCGCTGCATGTCCTCGTCGCTGGGATGCGGCTGCGGCACCTGATAGGGAATGCCGTCGTCGACGGCCACGACGTCTAACAACATGTCCTCAGGCAGCGCCAGCACCACCGGGCCGCGTCGGCCAGACATCGCGGTGTGATAGGCGCGACTGACGTATTCCGGGATCCGGCTGGCGTCGTCGATCTGGCCAACCCATTTGGCCATCGGACCGAACATGCGGCGATAGTCGATCTCTTGGAACGCCTCGCGCTCGCTGACGGCGCGCGCAACTTGGCCGATGAACAAGATCATCGGTGTCGAATCCTGGAACGCGGTATGCACACCGATGCTGGCATTGGTGGCGCCGGGCCCTCGCGTGACGAATGCGATGCCGGGTTTGCCAGTTGCCTTCGCGTGGGCTTCGGCCATGAACGCGACGCCGCCTTCATGACGACACACGATCAGCTTGAACTCATCTCGCTTGTCATAAAGCGAGTCAAGCACGGCCAAATAGCTTTCGCCGGGAACGCAGAAAGCCGCTTCGGCACCGTGCAAGCGCAGTGTATCGACCAGAACGTCGGCTCCTCTGCGCTTCTTGAGGGCGATAGCGTTAGAATGTGACTGCAAGAGTGCTCCGTGATCTGTTTTTCATTGCTGCTGGGAAATACATTTGTTACCGATGAGACTCTTTGCGCTCGTCAGGTTCTGGACCACGCAGGTACCGCAGGTTTGCCGGTACTTCGCTCCGGATAAGGCTGTCGGAATAGGCGATCGCCCCCTAAGGTCCTATGTCAGGGCCCCGGCCGGCGGAGCATTCTGATAGTAAGCCTTCCTTGTTCCGTAAGCTCGCTACGCGGTCCTTACGTTGATTGCTCCTTAGTGGTTTCCAGTCTAGGAGAGGCTTGATGCCCAAACGCCGCAAAGATGGGCTCGGCAGCGCTGAAATTCTGCAATATCCGCGCATACCTATCTCGACCCGCCAAATTCGCTGAAACCTAGGCAGCTCAGCGCCGGGTGCAATCGCGCTATCTGTTTGCGTCCATCAGCTCCCCCTACTCTACGCTCTTTACGTTACGGGACCTTACTGGTTCGACGATACTGCAGCCTACCAACGCGCTGTGATTTCCGATCGCAACGCTTCGGTTAGTTTGTGCCGAAATTGGGTCTCAGCGCTACGGAAGATATACTCGCGGCGTAAGATGTTTCCGCTGTCTGATTATGACTCACCGGGAACGAGAAGCTGACAAAGGCTGCCAGTCGCATAGAGCGACAAGAGATGAGCCTGCTTGTCGAGCACTTAAAGCGACAAGACGATCATCCGATCGCGCTAGATCTTTTCTATCGCGAGAATCCCCAATGCTCCTTTGCCAATGCAATTTGCGAACCTAGCTAGTCGCTCTCTCGCGCCAGAACTAGCGCCCACGGTCCCACTTTTAGCTACAGCAGAGGAGCTATTTCCCGTTCCCAGCGCTCTATCCAAGCATCGGACTGCTCGGTTAGATGAGACCAGTCCGGCGTGTAGGTGTACCGCTCCATTTCCTCCTCACTAAATACAAAGGGCTTTGCTTCGTCCGATACCTTCGACTTGACGTTGGCGGGGATGCCTCCGACGAGACGATTAAACTCCGCGTTATTTTCTGGGCTAATTACAAAATTCGCGAATTTGAACGCGGCATCTGCATGCCCGCCTTTTAGGACGGACCATCCTTGGTAGAAGAGATACGTCCAGAATCCCGTCGACTTTGGATCCATCTTGATCAGATATCGAATGTTGAATTGGCGCGCCAAATCGACTGCGACGGTACTGCTTTCACAAGTTATGCAGGTTTCGCCGGAGGTGAGGGATTGGATGGTGTCGGCACATGTTCTTGCAACGCAGCCGATGTTCCCGCTGCGGGCCAGCGCTTTTACAAAATCCCATGCGGGCTCCATATTTTTCTCGTCCCCGCCTTTGTGCAGCGCCAGTGATACCAGCTGAAGGCAGGAGTTAGATGTGAGCGCCGGAAAGCATATCTTGCCCTTGAGTCGAGGATCTAAGAGATCATCGAGCCTTGTAATCGGGAAAGGAACGATATCTTCGCGACAGAACCAGAAGAGCGCCGTCAAGGTACGAGGAATGTTTATGATGTTGCCGGCGCTATCCTTGACCAGGAGATTTCGCGGAATGTCCACGATATGCGGAACGTTTTCTGCCGTGACCGGCTCCGCCCAGCCCTCGCGGGCGATCTGTTGAAATGATGCATTGTAACCCGCCACAAGGTCTATACCAGGATGCGGCCATTTAGCCTTGATTTTGGGCACAATGGTGAGGGCGCCGCCGGTAAACAACTCCCAGTTGATGTCCACATCCGACTGCTCAGTAGCGATTTTCTTGATCGACTCAATGTGGTTTCCACCCCATTCGGTCGCGGTGATCACTTTTGTAGGAAGGTGCCCGGTAACGCCTGCTGGCGAGCCGTCAGTAGGAGGCATTTGGTTCTCAGCCACAGAAGAGGTTCGCTTCGTATTTCCCATGGCTGCTTTCCTTCATAGCGCTACGAGTGATTATTGAGTTAGACCATGTAGGGAAATTGGACGCTTAAAGACATCAAGACTCGGGTGAAGACGCAGGAATTCTGCACTCTGAGCGAGCAATCATGGATTTTGAGGCGAATGGCGAATGTTTCTGTTGCGAGGACAGTTGTGCCCGGGGCAATCCATGCCCTGATTGAGACTGGCAGCACCGGCCTATCGGCCTTGAACCGCTCTCGCCGCCCGACTTTTGTCGATGAAGCAGGGCTTCTCAGGGCGCTCATTGGGAGCCGCACTAGACGACGGCCGTTGAACGAGAGCAATTCCGTTCATGGTGGTGAGGGATTCTATACCCTGAATATCTTTCCGGGATTAAGAATGTTGTTAGGGTCGAGAGCCTGTTTTACGCGTT
>NZ_JASGSR010000100.1:0-30166 GCF_040446015.1 Bradyrhizobium sp. INPA03-11B | reverse complement strand
ATGGTGGTTCTCCGTTGACGTGCCGCGGGGCTTGCGGCGCGCTTCGCCGGCAAGGACGAACCGGGACGGGCAAAGGATTCGGCCAAAAATTATTTTTGCCGGACCGCATCCTTCGACGGTCCGCAAACGTCCTTGGGTCTGACGCGGCCGGCTCGGGCCGCAGAACCAGGCCAAGGAGGTTGCGATGAGACGGACCCTGATCAGGTACAAGACCAAGCCGGAGATGGCGGAGAAGAATGCCGCGCTGGTTGCGGCTGTATTTGCCGAGCTGAAGGCGGCCAGCCCGGATGGTGTCCGCTACATGACCCTGCGACTGGAGGACGACACCTTCATCCACATGGTCGAGACCGCGGCCGACGACGGCTCGAGCCCGATCCCGAAACTGGCCGCGTTCCAGGCCTTCCAGGACGGTATCCGGGATCGTTGCGCCGAGCCGCCGCTGGTTCGCAGTGCGGTGATTGTCGGGAATTATCGTATGCTGGATGAGCCGTGAACCGAGCGAACCGACTTGGCGGAGCCATCATGACGTCACCACCCCAAGTGCCGGTCTCGACCGACGTCGAGGCGCTGCTGGCGGCGATGCGGCCGAGGCTGCATCGCTACTGCGCCCGCATGGTCGGATCTGTGATCGACGGCGAGGATGTGCTGCAGGACGCGCTGATCAAGGCGATGCAAGCCTTCGCGTCCGCAGCCCCGATCCAGAACCCGGAAGCCTGGCTGTTCCGGATCGCGCACAACACCGCGCTCGATTTCCTCAGGCGGCGCAACCGCCAGGATGCGCTCCACTCTTCGGAGGAGGTGGACATGATGGCCGCAGAGCTCGATGATTTCAGCCGCCGCGAGATCGCGGCAAGCAGTCTGCGCACCTTCATGCGGCTGCCGGTGGCACAGCGCTCCAGCGTGATCTTGATGGACGTGCTCGGCTGCTCGTTGCAGGAGGTCTGCGGCATCATGGATTTCAGCCTGCCTGCAGTGAAGGCCGCGCTGCACCGCGGACGCACGCAACTGCGCGCGTTCGCCCGCGAGCCGGACGACGCGCCGCGGCCCGGCCTGTCGGCGAATGATCGCGCCAGGCTGAACGCCTATGTCGGCCGCTTCAACGCCCGCGACTTCGATGCCATCCGCGCCATGATCGCCGATGACATCAGGCTCGAGCTCGTCAACCGGACGCGGCTGAACGGCAAGGCCGAGGTGTCACGCTACTTCGGCAATTATGCGAAGATCAGTGACTGGCACCTGGTGACCGGCCAGGTCGATGGACGTCCGGCGATCCTGGTGTTCGATCCGGACGCGCTGGATGCGCCGCCGAGATCGTTCATGCTGCTCGACTGGTCGGCCGACAAGGTCGCGACCATCAGGGATTTCCGCCACGCATCCTATGCGATCGACGGCGCCGAATGGGCGGTGGATCAGGGGTAGGTGGCGGTCGCTGCCACAGCCTCCGATTCAGTGGCCGTGCCACAAACTCGGTGTCGTCCCGGACAAGCGAAGCGCGATCCGGGATCCATAACCACGAATGACAATTGGTTTGCGATGCTGGGGCTCCAGCCAGCTTCAACAACACGATCCTGTGGTTATAGGTCCCTGCTTTCGCAGGGACGACAGCGGGGAGAGAGCGCCGCTACCGCGTCTTGCCGCCGAATTCGCCGCTGGCAATCCGTGCCACGCGGCTGCCGGATGCGGCCGGTGGGCTGCTTCGTTCGAACATGCCGTCGCCGCCGCTCTCGCGCGGCAAGGACGACGCTTCATCGACACGGCCGCGGCCGGGCCAGAACGTCAGGACGAGGTTCATGACGCCATTGACGGCCGTGCCGACCACCGTTGCGGTGTGCTGATAGGTCAGCGCATATTCGGGAAATCGTCCGGCAACGGCCCTGTCGAGCACCATGAGGGCGATCCATGCCGCCATCACGCAGACCGGATCCCATCCGATGTCGCGCACCCGCATCGACTGCAGCATGAAGCAGACGACGAGCATGCCGTAGAAGGAAAAGATCAAGGCGGGGCTGCTCGCCGCCTGCGCCAGCAGCACGTCCATCCTGCCGCTCGCCGGTGCGTTGCCGGTGATGCCGAAGACCAGCATCAGAAAGCCGACGCCTGTCACGAAGCTGCAGAAGAAGAAGGCCAACCGGCCCATCCGGGCATTGAAGCCGAAGATGTAATTCAGCATGTGACGCACCCCTTTGGCGGCAGCGTCGCCTGGTGATGCTTTCCGGACCATGAAGCCCGCGAGCGCGTGCGGGGCTGTGGTTTCCGGCTGCTTTACCGGATCGTTAAAGCCTGCTGCACTGCGCGGTGGGGTCGTCGGCGGGAGCCGGGCCCTGCGACAATCGTTGCCCACGCAACCGGCATTATATTTCTTGCCATGGCCGATTTGGACGAATTATGATGCACGGTGCTGGGGTATGCGCCGAAGGTTCTAATCGAGGGCCGTCGGTTCATGCTTGCTGCACACTTGCGATATCGCGCACAAAATACGTCACAGAACGACGCGCGCTAAGCGTGACCCCCGGGGCGCCTGATCGAGCCTCGCGGGATCTTTGGTTGAGGAGGGGAGTGAATATGAAAAAGGCATTTTGGCTGGCAGGCGCCATGGCTCTGGCGCTCGCGCAGCCTGCGACGGCGGCTGACAGCGTCAAGATCGGCTTTGTCTCGACCTTCAGCGGTCCGACCGCCGTGATCGGCAACGACATGCGCAATTCGTTCGAGCTCGCGCTCGACCATCTCGGCCGCAAGATCGACGGCAAGCCGGTCGAGGTGATCTACGAGGACGACCAGCAGAAGCCCGACGTCGGCAAGCAGAAGACCGAGAAGCTGGTGCAGTCCGACAAGGTCGACTTCATCGTCGGGTACATCTGGTCGAACGTGCTCTTGGCATCTCTGAAGACCGCGGTCGATTCGAAGACCTTCCTGATCTCCGCAAATGCCGGTCCGTCGCAGCTCGCCGGTGAATTGTGCTCGCCTTACGTATTCTCGACCTCCTGGCAGAACGACCAGACGCCCGCCGCGATGGGCCTCTACATGAACCAGAAGGGCGTCAAGTCGGTGTTCCTGATCGGCCCGAACTACGCCGCCGGCAAGGACATGCTGGCGGGCGTGAAGAGCACCTTCAAGGGCGAGGTGGTCGGCGAGGAATACACGGTGTGGCCGAGCCAGCTCGACTTCTCCGCCGAACTGACCAAGGCGCGCAATTCGAAGGCCGAGTCGATCTTCGTGTTCTATCCCGGTGCCGCCGGCGTCCAGTTCCTGAACCAGTACGCCCAGGCCGGCATCAAGGCGCAGATCCCGCTCTATACAGCCTTCACCGTCGACGAATTGTCGCTGCCGCTGCAGAAGGACAACGCGATCGGCATTCCCGGCGCGCAGGAATGGGTCAACGACCTGCCCAACGCCGAGAACAAGAAGTTCGTCGAGGACTATCACAAGAAATATCCCGGCCTGCGCCCGACCTATTACGGCGCCCAGGCCTATGACGCCGCCCAGCTGATCAACAGCGCCGTCGTCGCGGTGAAGGGCGACCTCACCAAGAAGGATGCGATGAAGGCGGAGATGGAGAAGGCCAACTTCAAGTCGCTGCGCGGCCCGTTCAAGTACGGCAACAACCACATCCCGATCCAGAACTTCTATCTGCAGGACGTGGTCAAGGACGCCAACGGCCAGCTCTCGCTGAAGACGGTCGCGACCATCGTCAAGGACGACCAGGACAAGTTCCACGACAAGTGTCCGATGAAGTGATTGTCGGGTAATTCTGGCCCGTGGCTTGCTTCTTCACCTCGCCCCGCTCTTGCGGGGAGAGGTCAATCGCGAAGCGATTGGGTGAGGGGCTCTTTCCGCGTATTCGACTCGTTGAAAGAGCCCCTCACCCCAACCCTCTCCCCGCAAGAGCGGGGCGAGGGAGAACGCGCAGCGTGCAATGCGCGGACACCCCATCCCGCTTCGCTCAAGGTGACGTAGCCTCACGATGTATCTCGTCGTCGAACAACTGCTGAACGGCCTGCAATTCGGCCTGCTGCTGTTCCTGCTGGCAGCTGGCCTCACGCTGGTGTTCGGCATCATGGACTTCGTCAATCTGGCGCACGGCTCGCTCTACATGATGGGCGCCTATTTCGCGGCGACCTTCGTGGCCTGGACCGGCAGCTTCGTGCTCGGCGCGCTGATGGCGCTCGGCGCCACGCTGCTGCTCGGCATCGTGCTCGAATATGTCGCGCTCAGGCATCTCTATGGCCGCGACCATCTCGACCAGGTGCTGGCGACGTTCGGCCTGATCCTGTTCTTCAACGATGCCGTGCGGCTGATCTGGGGCCCGGCCGGGCTCGCGCTGCCGCTGCCGGCCTGGCTCACCGTGCCGGTGCAGATCATTCCCGGGGTGTACTACCCGGCCTACCGGCTGATGATCATCGTGGTCGCGCTGGCGGTTGCCGCGATGCTCTATCTCGTCGTGATGCGCACCCGCGTTGGCATGCTGATCCGCGCCGGCGCCTCCAACCGCGAGATGATCGGGGCGCTCGGCATCAACATCAAGCTGCTGTTCACGCTGGTGTTCGGCTTGGGGGCCGCGCTCGCCGGCCTCGCCGGGCTGATGCAGGCGCCGATCCTCACCGTGCAGATCGGAATGGGCGAGAACATCCTGATCCTCGCCTTCGTCATCATCGTGATCGGCGGGATCGGCTCGATCCGCGGCGCCTTCATGGCCGCGCTCTTCGTCGGCATCATCGACACCATGGGCCGCGCCTTCCTGCCCGACCTGCTGCGCAAGGTTTTGAGCGGGGCTGCGGCCTCGACCGCGGCGCCGGCGCTGTCCTCGATGCTGATCTACCTCCTGATGGCCATCATCCTTGTGCTGCGGCCCGAGGGGCTGTTCCCGGCGGCTAAACGATGAAGCCCAAGCTCAGCGCCTCCAATGCGGTTGCGGCGCTGATGTGCGCCGCGCTCATTCTGCTGCCGGTCTATTCGGCGGCCACAGGCAATATCTTCATCCTCACGCTGTTCACCCGCATCGTGATCTTTGCGCTGGCGGCCGCGAGCCTCAATCTGATCATGGGCTATGGCGGCATGATGAGCTTCGGCCATGCCGCCTATCTCGGCATCGGCGGCTACGCCGTCGGCATCCTTGCCGCGGAAGGCATCGGCTCCGGCTTCATCCAGTGGCCGGTGGCGCTCGTGGTCTCGGCGCTGTTTGCGCTGCTGATCGGCTCGCTCAGCCTGCGCACCCGCGGCGTCTATTTCATCATGATCACGCTGGCGTTCGCGCAGATGGCCTATTACGTCGCCTCCGCGCTGTCGCGCTACGGCGGCGACGACGGCCTCACCGTCTACAAGCGCAGCGATTTCGCCGGCCTGATCAATCTGTCCGACCGCAACCAGTTCTATTATCTCTGCCTCGGCTGCCTGTTCGGCGGCCTCTATCTGATCTGGCGCATCGTCAATTCGCGCTTCGGGCTCGTGGTGCAGGGCGTCCGCTCCAACGAGCAGCGCATGCAGGCGATCGGCTTCCACGCCAACCGCTACCGCCTGGTCTGTTTCGTGATTGCCGGCACGATCTGCGGCCTGGCCGGCGCGCTGCTCGCCAACAACACCGACTTCGTCAGCCCCGCGGTGATGTACTGGACCCGCTCCGGCGACCTGATGGTGATGGTGATCCTCGGCGGCATGGGCTCGCTGTTCGGCCCCGTGATCGGCGCGATCGTCTATCTGCTGCTCGAGGAGCTGCTGTCGCAGTTCACCGAATATTCCGGACTGATCCTCGGCCCGGTGCTGCTCTTGATCGTGCTGTTCGCGCGCGGCGGCATCATGGGCCTGCTCGGGAGGATGCGCCGTGGCTGATCCTCTGCTCCGCGTCGACAATCTGGTCCGCCGCTATGGCGGCATCACCGCGACCGACAATCTCTCGATGGAGGTGGTACCCGGCGAGCTGCACGCCATCATCGGCCCGAACGGCGCCGGCAAGACCACGCTGATCAGCCAGCTCACCGGGCAGGTGATGCCGAATTCCGGCACCATCCGCTTTGCCGGCCGCGACGTCACCAGCCTGCCGTCCTACAAGCGCTCCAGGCTTGGGCTGGCGCGCTCGTTCCAGATCACCTCGCTGCTGAAGGATTTCTCGGCGATCGACAATGTCGCGCTGGCGGCGCAGGCGCATGACGGCCACTCCTTCCGCTTCTGGGGCAATGCGCGCAAGGAGCGACATCTGCGAGACACCGCGCGCGCGGCGCTGGAGCGCGTCGGCCTTGGCAAGCGCGCCGATATCGTGGTCTCGCAACTGAGCCACGGCGAGCAGCGCGAGCTCGAGCTTGCCGTCGCGCTCGCCACCAAGCCGCAGCTTCTGCTGCTGGACGAGCCGATGGCCGGTCTCGGCGTCACCGAGTCGGCGCGGATGGTCGCGCTGCTCAAGGAGTTGCGCAAGGAAGTGACCATCGTGCTGGTCGAGCACGACATGGAGGCGGTGTTTGCGCTGGCCGACCGCATCACGGTGCTGGTCTATGGCCGCGTCATCGCCTGCGGCGTGCCGGACGCGATCCGCAGGGATGAAGAGGTCAAGCGCGCCTATCTCGGCGAGCAGCATGCGGTGACGCGTCATGACTGAAGCAAAATCGGCTGAATCGAAAACTGCTGAGACGCTGCTCGAAGTCGATGGCATCGAGACCTGCTACGGGTTGAGCCAGGTGCTGTTCGGCCTGTCATTGCAGATCAGGTCGGGCGAGATGGTCGCGCTGATGGGCCGCAACGGCATGGGCAAGACCACGACCATCCGCTCCATCATGGGCCTGACGCCGGCGCGATCAGGTGCCATCCGCTTCGCCGGCGAGGCGGTGCGCGGCCTGCCGTCCTACAGAATTGCAAAACTCGGCATCGGCCTGGTGCCGGAAGGCCGCCAGATCTTTCCGAACCTCACGGTGCGCGAAAATCTCGTCGCCGCCTCCGGCAATCGCCTCGGCGCCTCCGATCCGTGGACCATCGACAAGATCCACGCGCTGTTTCCGCGGCTCGCCGAACGCACCAACAATATGGGCGTCACGCTGTCCGGCGGCGAGCAGCAGATGCTGGCGATCGGTCGCGCGCTGATGACCAATCCAAAGCTCCTGATCCTGGACGAGGCCACCGAAGGCCTCGCGCCCTTGATCCGCGACGAGATCTGGAGCTGCCTGTCGATGCTGAAGGGACGCGGGCAGTCGGTGCTGGTGATCGACAAGAACGTCGGAAACCTCGCCCGCATCGCCGACCGCCACTACATCATCGAGCGCGGCAAGACGGTGTGGAGCGGGACATCAGAGCAGCTGCTGGCGGAGCCGGACTTGCAGCACAAGTATCTGGGGATTTGAGGCGGGACACCGCGCCTACCCGACGTCGTCCCGGCCTAGTGCGCAATTGCGCACGGGGGCCGGGACCCATACGCCGCGGCCCGGGTAATGGGCAGATGGGGAGACGTCTTTCTCAATCAGGAACGGTCGTGGTTATGGGTCCCGGCCTTCGCCGGGACGACGAGGGGATGTCAAAACATCTCGAAATATTCGCGCTGCTCCCAGTCCGACACCTCGGCCTGGAAGCGCTCGATCTCGGCGTTCTTGATGAAGACGTAGTAGTCGACGAACTCCGGCCCCAACGCCCGGCGGAAGAACGGATCGTCGTTGAGCGCGAACACCGCCTCGCGCAATGACTTCGGCAAGAGCGCGGCCTTGGTCTCGTAGGGCGTGTCGGCGGATGGGCCGGGATCGAGCTTGCGGTCGACGCCGTCGAGGCCGGAGAGGATTTGCGAAGCCATGTAGAGATAGGGATTGGCGGCCGGCTCGCCGATCCGGTTCTCCAGCCGGGTCGCCGGATCATTGGCGCCGCCGAGCACGCGGATCATGACGCCGCGGTTGTCGCGGCCCCAGATCGCGCGGTCGGGTGCCAGCGAGTAGGAGCGGTAGCGCTTGTAGCCGTTGATGGTCGGCGTCGTGAACACGGTCGAGGCGCGCGCGTGCTCGATCAGGCCCGCGAGCCAGGCGCGGCCGAGCGGGCTGAGCGGCTCGCCGGCCTCCTTCGCCATGAAGACGTTCTCGCCATTGGCGCGCGACACCAGCGACTGGTGCAGATGCCAGCCGCTCGCGAACACGTTCGGCAGTTTCGGCCGGCACATGAAGGTCGCGTGATAGCCGTGGCGGCGCGCGATCTGCTTCACCGCCGAGCGAAACAGCACCATGATGTCGGCCGGCGCGAGTCCTGTGGTCGGCGCGAAGGTGAATTCGCACTGGCTCGGGCCGAACTCGACCTCGACCGTGCGCAACGGCAGATCGAGTGCGATGATATCGCGGCGAATGATCTCGAGCGCCGGCTCCATCTGATCGTAGCGCTGCTCGGTGAGGTACTGATAGCCGTGCGACAGCAGGCTGACCGATGGCGGCCGTCCGGGCTGGCCGGCATCCTCCGGCGCCATGTGGGCGTCGTCGAGCTTGAACAGATGGAATTCGACCTCGAGGCCGGCGACGAAATCGTAGCCGCGGCCTGCGAGCTGATCGAGCACCTTGCGATAGAGATTGCGGGTCGCGAACGGCACCGGCCGGCCGTCGCTGAAATAGAGATCGCACAGCAGCCAGCCGGTATTCTCCGCCCAGGGCAGCACGCGGAAGGTGGTGGGGTCGGCGACCATCAGCACATCGGCTGCGCCCTCCATCTCCTTCATGCCGAAGCCGCCGCCAGCGGTGAACACCGGAAACACCGTCTTGTGCGAGGTGTCCTTGGCGAGCATCGTCGTGGTGATCGAGCAGCCGCCTTCCAGCGCGCGCACCGCTTCGCTGGCGATCAGCGTCTTGCCGCGCAGGATGCCGTGCTGGTCGGGAAACGACAGGCGGATGACCTCGAGGTTCTTCTCCTCGACGATGCGGCGGAGGCGCTGTGCGGCCTCCTTCTGCTCATCCGACCACAGGCCATGACGCTCGACGAAGCTCACTGCGTCGCTCCTCTCTCAGTCGTCATTGCGAGCGAAGCGAAGCAATCCATCGTTCCGCATACGCGGAGGCATGGATTGCTTCGTCGCTTCGCTCCTCGCAATGACGGCTGGTGTTGAACACATGCTATTCCGCCGCCGTCAGATGCTGCACCTTGCCCGCGATCTCGCGCGGCACGGGCGCGGCCCACGGTGCGCCGCGGCGGCGTTTGACGTCGACCTCCATCCAGTAGAGCTCCCAGCCTTGGGTCGGCCCGATGCCGTCCATCGTCGCCGGGCCCTGGATGCTGCGCGCGGAGGCCTCATCGAGGAACAGCATCGGCTTCTCGCCGCCGGAAACCTTCTCGATCTCCTGCCGCAGCAGGCGGCGATACTGCACGATCGCCTTGTCGCTCTGGCCGAGATGCTCGTTGGTGCGGTCCTGGATCGCGCCCATCGATTCCACCGCCCACTGGTCGTGGACGTTGATGTCGGTGCCCATGCCGGTATAGGTCTCGGTCGCCTGCTCGTGCGGATCGAAGCCGTAATCGTTGCTGCGGTTCTTGCGCGACTTGTAATCGGGCAGCGTATAGAGCGCGAGCCGCTGATCGCGCATCTTCTGCTTGTCGACCGGCGCCGCGTAGCTGGTGAAGATCGCGTACCAGTAGCAGTTCTCGTCGTCGACCGGCACGTGCCACTGCGTGATCGTCATCTCGGTCGACATCGGAATCACGAAGCCGTGCGGAAACAGCTGGTTGGTGACGCGCACATGGGTGCTGGTGTCATCGAGCTGGCGCAGCGCGATCAGGCGAAGGCCGTATTCGGTGTGCTCGACATTGATGATCGGGCGATCATATTCGCGCAGGATCTTGGTCATCGGCATGTCGCTGCCGGCGGAGGCGCCGCGGAACTGCTTGCCGTAGGCCGCCGAGGTGTCCTCGTCCTCGAAGAAGCGATGCAGGAAGGAGGCGTGCGCCGGATCGATGCCGACCTCGAGCGCCTGCAACCAGTTGCAGTTCATGTGGCCCTTGAATGCGAAGGTGTGGCTGCCGGGCGCGACGAAGCAGTCGAGCTCCGGAAAGGCGGGCGGAGCGCCTTCGCCCAGGTAAGCCCACAGGATGCCGCTCTTCTCCACCACCGGATAGGAGCGCTGCTTGATGCCCTTGCACAGCTGCGAGCCGGCCGGCTCGGCCGGCGTCTCGATGCACTGGCCTGATGTGTCGAACAGCCAGCCGTGGAAGGCGCAGCGCAGGCCGCCGTTCTCGAGCCGGCCGAAGGCGAGGTCGGCGCCGCGATGCGCGCAGTGGCGATCGATCAGGCCGTAACTTCCGTCCTCGCCGCGGAACAGCACCAGGTTTTCGCCCAGCAGCCGCACCGGCCGAACCGGACGTGGCCCTTCGAGTTCGTCGACCAGCGCCGCCGGCTGCCAGTAACTCCGCATCAGCTTTCCGCAAGGGTCCTTGCGGCCGGTGCGGGTGATCAGATCGTTCGCTTCCTGGCTCATCATGGCGGCGTCTCCCGGATTTGGAATTGTTCGCCTATTGAACGAATGTGCGAATTATGCCATGTCTGGTTTGGACAGCAAGCGCAATTTTTGAACCGTTCAAAGCCGCAGACCCCCGATGCCCAAGCTGAAACGGACCGATCAGGACGAGCGCGCCACCGATTTCGTCGAGGCGCTCGATCGTGGCCTGCGCCTGCTGCAGGTGTTCGGCACCGTCACCGGTCCGGCGACGCTGAGCGATCTCGCACGCGCCGCCGATTTGCCGCGCGCCACCGTGCGCCGCATCCTGTTCACGCTCGCGCATGGCGGTTTTGTCAGCACCGACGGCAAGCTGTTCACGCTGACGCCGCATGTGCTGACCTTGGCCGGCTCGTTCCTGCAATCCAATCAGGTGGTGACGGTGCTGCAGCCGGTGCTCGATCGCATCGCGACCGCGGCGCAGGAGATTGCTTCGCTTGCGCTGCTCGACGGCGACGACGTCGTGTTCGTCGCGCGCTCGAGCCCGACCCGGGTGTTCTCCGCCGGTCTCGACATCGGCTACCGGCTGCCGGCGTTCTGCACCTCGGTCGGCCGCGCCATGCTCGGCCGGTTCGATGATGCCGAGCTCGCGGCGCGCCTGAAGGCGATGCGCCGTGAAGCTGTGACGCCGCAGACCACGACCGACCCGAAGAAGCTGCTCGCGACGATTATCGCCGATCGCGCGCAGGGCTACTCACTGGTCGACCGCGAAGCGGAGCCGCATTTCCGCTCGATCTCGGTGCCGGTGCGCCGCTACGACGGCACCATCGTCGCCGCGATCAACATGGGCGCGCATGTCGATCGGGTGCCGGCCAAGGAGTTGATCGATCGTTTCCTGCCGCTGCTGCGCGAAGGGGCGGAGGATGTGAAGAGCCGGTTGCTGTGAGGATCAAGTAGCAGCCGCATCGGAACCGCGGTCCCCTCTCCCGCTTGCGGGGGAGGGTTAGGGTGGGGGCTCTCTCCACGAGTCATATCGCGGAGAAAGCCCCCACCCGGTTCGCATCTGTCGATGCGAACCGACCTCCCCCGCAAGCGGGAGAGGTGCAGCGAGTTTGCCGCCAGACCGCTTCCATCTAACCGCTTCGCGCTTTGGCTCTGTCGGCGCGGGCTGCCAGGCTGCGGCCCGGAATTCCCCTCTGCGCTGTGCGCTTCGAGTTTTTGCCATTGCCCAAGGCGGAGCCACGCAATAATCCTCAAGGCAAGCAATAGCCTGGGGGAAACAGATGAGCCAGACCGCAACCGTCGCGCCCGATCAGGGCGCCCGCAGCGAGATCGAGACGTCCACGATCCGAGCGATCTCCTGGCGGCTGATCCCGTTCCTGATCCTGGCCTACTTCTTCTCCTATCTCGACCGCGTCAATCTCAGCTTCGCGGCGCTCACCATGAATGC
The DNA here is from genome assembly GCF_040446015.1 of Bradyrhizobium sp. INPA03-11B. Classification (NCBI taxonomy): domain Bacteria; kingdom Pseudomonadati; phylum Pseudomonadota; class Alphaproteobacteria; order Hyphomicrobiales; family Nitrobacteraceae; genus Bradyrhizobium; species Bradyrhizobium sp. INPA03-11B. Next base: position 18,352 of record NZ_JASGSR010000100.1, on the reverse strand, counting down.
CGAGCTGAAGTTCTCGCCCCTGGTATTCTCCTTTGGCGCCGGCATCTTCTTCATCGGCTATTTCGTCTTCGAGGTGCCGAGCAATCTGGCGCTGGAGCGGTTCGGCGCCAGCAAATGGATCGCCCGCATCATGGTGAGCTGGGGCATCCTCTCGGCGTTGATGGCGGCGGTCTATGACGAGCACAGCTTCTACGCGCTGCGCTTCTTCCTCGGCGTCGCCGAGGCCGGCTTCTTCCCCGGCATCATTCTCTATCTGACCTATTGGTATCCGGCCGAGTATCGCGCGCGCTTCCTCGCCGCGTTCGCGATCGCCGTCCCGGTTTCGACCGCGATCGGTGCGCCGATCTCCGGCCTGCTGCTCGGGCTCGACGGCGTGATGGGGCTGAAGGGCTGGCAGTGGCTGTTCGTCATCGAGGGCATCCCCTCGGTGCTGCTCGGCATCGTCACTTGGTTCTATCTCACCGACCGGCCCGAGAAGGCCGATTGGCTCTCGGCCGAGCAGAAGACGTGGCTGAAGGCGAAGCTCGATGCCGAGGTCGCGGCCAAGCAGGCGGCGAAGCACTTCACGCTGTTCGAGGCGCTGTCCTCGCCGAAGGTGCTGGCGCTCAGCGCTATCTATTTCGGTTTCGTCGCCTCGCTCTACGGCATGCAGTTCTGGTTGCCGCAGATCGTCAAGGCGTTCGGTCTGACCAACGCGCAGACCGGTTTCGTCACCGCGATCCCCTATGCGTTCGGCACCGTCGCGATGATCCTGTGGGCGCGCCGGTCCGATGCCACGCGGGAGCGCGTGTTTCATGTCGGCGCGCCGCTCTTGCTCACGGCGCTGGCGCTCGCCGTCTCCAGCTACATCACCGATCCGACCATGACGATGGTCGTGCTGACGGTCGCCGCGATCGGCGTGTTCTGCACCTTCGCGGTGTTCTGGACGCTGCCGACCGCCTGGCTGTCCGGCACCGCCGCCGCCGGCGCGATCGCGCTGATCAACTCGATCGGCAACCTCGCCGGATTCGGGGGGCCCTATCTGATCGGCTGGGTCAAGGAGGCGACCGGCAGCACCTCGACCGGTCTATTGGTGCTGGCGCTGCTGCCGCTCGCGGCGGGGCTTTTGGTTTTCCTCGGCAGCCACGAGACCAAGACCGAGTTCGCCGACGCGAAGTAACGATGTTGGTTGTTACGATTTGCCGCGAGCCTGGTTTCAGGCCGTCCTCTGCGCTCCGGCAAGCCCGAGAAAAACCAGCATGGCCCGATTGAGCCGCAGGAGGTCTTCATCATCGAGGCGTCCAATCTCCGTCCCGATCTTTGATTTTGCTACCGTAGTGATCTTGTCCACCATCAGGCGGGAAGGTGCACGCAGCCCGTTGCGCTCGTTCGGTTCGACCTGCACTCGGAAGAGTGGCGCCTCGATCTCCTCCGTCGTAAACGGACAAACCGTAACCGAATCTGTCGCGTCAAAACTGTCGTCTTGCACGATGACGACCGGTCGCGGCTTGCCCGCATAGTCCTTTCCACCGGCGACGATCCAGATTTTGCCGCGCTCCATTCGCTGTTGAACGGCCATTAGGCCTGCTCCATTGCTAGGTACCCGCCCGTGGACGGGGTTTCGATGGGCGCAAGCTACGTTGAGTCGGGTGAGCAAATGTTTCGGACCGGCAACTTCGCGAAGAGACCACGGTCATCTATTTCCAGGTCATTCTGTTTCGTCGGGCCATACGGAGATGGCGTCGACAAATGCCTGTTCGTGATCGGCTTGAGCGCTTGACGCTACGGCCAATGATTGTCGGTGCGCTTCTGACTTGAATCGCTCCGAGCGAACATCGGGTACCCAAATTTGGATTGGCCGAAGCCCTTGGGCGCGGAGTCGCTCTCGATGTTCGCGAACCTTGATCCGTGACGGCTTCGGCGTCGAGGAAGAGGCCATGAACCTTTCTCCACATAGTTACATGTAACCATAGCAAGAATTATTCATGGACGCCATGGAGCTCACGAATAGGTTACTACTGACGAATATTGACATTTATCAGTGATAAATCGATACTCTTCATCAGTCGTCAGCCCGATGGAGAATTCAGATGTTCGGCCGTTCCATTTTCTCGAGCTATTACAGGCTCTTGACGGGAGCATCGCTTGCTTTTGCGGTGTTCGCGCTGGCCGGCTGTAACGAAAAGGCGGCCGAAACCGAAGATCCGGGACGCCCCGTGCTGGTGGCGACCGTCCATTATGAAGCTGAAACCCCTGAGCGCAGCTTTGTCGGCACCATCAAGCCCCGTATCGAAGCCGATATGGGCTTTCGGGTCGCCGGCAAGGTGGCCAAGCGGCTGGTCGAGGTCGGACAGACAGTCGACGTTGACCAGCCCTTGGCCACCCTCGACGAGGTCGACCTGAAGCTGCAGGCCGAGCAGGCGGAGGCGGAATTCACCGCCGCCACCGGCGTGCTGGCGCAGGCCGCGGCCGCCGAGCAGCGCGCCAAGGACCTGAAAGCCAAGGGCTGGACCACCGATGCGGCGCTCGATTCGGCTAAGGCGGCCGGTGATGAAGCGCGGGCGCGGCTGAACCGCGCCGAGCGCTCGGTCGAGCTGACCAAGAACTCCCTCTCTTATGCAACGCTGGTGGCCGACACCCGGGGTGTCGTCACAGCGACCATGATCGAGCCCGGCCAGGTGGTTGCCGCGGGCCAGGCCTCGATCCGTGTCGCCCGACTTGGTGAGAAGGAAGCCGTCGTCGCGATCCCAGAGACGCTTCTTGCTCGTGCCAGGTCGGGCGTTGCCGCGGTGACGCTGTGGACGGATGCCAAGAAGTCCTATGCCGCGAAGCTGCGCGAGGTCGCGCCGCAGGCCGATCCCGCCACCCGCACCTATCTCGCAAAATTCTCGCTGCCGGACGCCGACGAGGCGGTCTCGCTCGGCATGACCGCGACGCTGACCTTGGCCGACAAGGCGAGCGAGCGGGTGGCAAAGCTGCCGCTGTCGGCGCTGTACAGCCAGGGCGGCGATCCCTCGCTCTACATCGTCGACGACAAGGGCGACATCGCGCTGAAGCCGGTGAAGGTGAAGGCCTATGAGAGCAACAACGTCGTCATCTCCGGCGGTGTCGACGACGGCGCCAAGGTGGTCGCTCTCGGCGTGCAGAAACTCGATCCGAGCCAGAAGGTGCGGGTCGTGTCGTCGCTGTCGTTCTAGTCCCGCGTCATTGCGAGGAGCGAAGCGACGAAGCAATCCACGTCGCCGCGCGCTGAAGAATGGATTGCTTCGCTTCGCTCGCAATGACGATTGAAGTCGAGACGATTTGGACCTGGAGAGTTCGATGAAGCGCTTCAACCTTTCGGCCTGGGCGGTCAGCCATCCGACGCTGGTGCTGTTCCTGATGATCATCCTCGGCGCCGCCGGCTTCTTCTCCTATGAGAAGCTCGGCCGTGCCGAGGATCCGTTCTTCACCGTGAAGGTGGTGAACGTCTCGGTGATGTGGCCGGGCGCGACCTCGCAGGAAATGCAGATGCAGGTCGCAGATCCGATCGAGAAGAAGCTGCAGGAGCTGCCGTTCTTCGACAAGGTGCAGACCTATTCCAAGCCGGGCTTCACGGCGATGCAGGTCTCCTTCAAGGATTCGACCTCGCCGAAGGATGTGCCCTATCTCTTCTATCTCCTGCGCAAGAAGCTGGTCGACGTGCAGGGCGAGCTGCCCTCCGGCATCCTCGGTCCCGTGGTCAACGACGAATTCTCCGACGTCGATTCGATCCTCTATATGATGACCGGCGACGGCGCCAATTACGCGCAGCTCAAGAAGGTCGCGGAAGGTTTTCGCCAGCGCCTGCTGAAGGTGCCGGGTGTGACCAAGATCGATCTCTACGGCATCCAGGACGAGCGCATCTTCGTCGAATTCTCGCATGCCAAGCTGGCGACGCTCGGCATCACGCCGCAGGCGCTGTTCGACTCGCTCGCCAAGCAGAACAACGTCACGCCGGCCGGCACGGTCGAGACGTCGTCGCAGCGCGTGCCGCTGCGCGTCACCGGTGCGCTTGACGGCGTCAAGGCGGTTGCCGAAACGCCGGTCGAGAGCAACGGCCGCGTGTTCCGGCTCGGCGATATCGCGACCGTTACGCATGGCTATGTCGATCCGCCGACCTTCAAGGTCCGCCAGGAAGGCAAGCCCGCGCTTGGCGTCGGCGTCGTTACCGCCAAGGGCGCCAACATCCTCGAGCTCGGCAAGGAAGTGCAGCAGGCGACCGCCGAGTTCATGAAGGCGGTCCCGCAGGGCATCGATATCAAGCAGATCGCCGACCAGCCCAAGGTGGTCGAGCACGCCGTCGGCGAGTTCGTGCACTCCTTCGTCGAGGCGCTCGCGATCGTGCTGTTCGTCTCGTTTGTGGCGCTCGGCTGGCGCACCGGCATTGTGGTGGCGCTGTCGGTGCCGCTGGTGCTCGGCATCGTCTTCATCGTGATGAACGCGATGTCGCTCGACCTGCACCGCATCACGCTCGGCGCGCTGATCATCGCGCTCGGCCTTCTGGTCGACGATGCCATCATCGCGGTCGAGATGATGGTGGTGAAGATGGAACAGGGCTGGGACCGCATGAAGGCGGCGTCCTTTGCCTGGGAATCTACTGCGTTTCCGATGCTCACGGGGACGCTGGTCACGGCCGCTGGCTTCCTCCCCATCGGCTTTGCCAATTCGGCGGTCGGCGAATATGCCGGCGGCATCTTCTGGATCGTGGCGATCGCGCTGGTCGCCTCCTGGTTCGTCGCGGTGATCTTCACGCCCTATATCGGCGTCAAGCTGCTGCCGAACATCAAGGTGCACCAGAACCACGATCCGCACGCGATCTATGAGACGCGGATGTATCGCGGCCTGCGCAGCGTCGTGCAGTGGTGCGTCGATCACCGCATCAAGGTGGTGGCGGCGACCGTCGGCGTGTTCGTCGCCGCGATCGTCGGCTTCGGCCACGTCCAGCAGCAGTTCTTCCCGCTGTCGGAGCGGCCCGAGCTGTTCCTGCAGCTCCGCCTGCCCGAAGGCACGGCCTTCAACGTGACTGAAAAGGCAGTGAAGCAGGCCGAAGGGCTGCTGAAGGGCGACCAGGACATTGCGACCTACACCGCCTATGTCGGCCAGGGCTCGCCGCGCTTCTGGCTCGGCCTCAACCCGCAGCTGCCGAACGAGGCGTTCGCCGAGATCGTGATCCTCGCCAAGAACGTCGAGGCGCGCGAGCGCGTCAAGGCCAAGATCGAGCAGGCCGCCGCCGACGGCGCGCTGAACGAGGCGCGGGTCCGCGTCGACCGCTTCAACTTCGGTCCGCCGGTCGGCTTCCCGGTCCAGTTCCGCGTGATCGGACCGGATGCGAACAAGGTGCGCGACATCGCCTATCAGGTGCGCGAGGTCATGCGCCAGAACAAGAACGTCAAGGACGTCCAGCTCGACTGGAACGAGCAGTCGCCCTATCTGAAGCTCGCCGTCGATCAGGATCGGGCGCGCGCGCTCGGTCTGACGCCGCAGGACGTCTCGCAGGCGCTGGCGATGCTGATCTCAGGCGCGCCGGTCACCACGATCCGCGACGGCATCGAGAAGGTCGGCGTGGTCGCCCGTGCGGTCCAGTCCGAGCGGCTTGATCTCGGCCGGGTTGGCGACCTCACCATCACGTCACGCAATGGTGTGGCGGTCCCGCTGCAGCAAATTGCAAAAATCGAATATGCGCATGAGGAGCCGATCCTGTGGCGGCGCAACCGCGACATGGCGATCACGGTGCGCTCGGATGTCGTCGACGGCGTGCAGGCGCCCGACGCCACCAACCAGATCGCGCCGAAGCTGAAAGATATCCAGGCCCATCTCGAGCCGGCCTACCGGATCGAGCCGGGCGGCGCGTTCGAGGAATCCGCCAAGGGCAACGCGTCGATCTTCATCCTCTTCCCCGTGATGGTGATGGTGATGCTGACGCTCTTGATGATCCAGCTGCAGAGCTTCTCGCGCCTGACCTTGGTGTTCCTGACCGCGCCGCTCGGCATCGTCGGCGCCTCGTTGGGGCTCAACGTCGCCAACCAGCCGTTCGGCTTCGTGGCGCTGCTCGGCCTGATCGCGCTTGCCGGCATGATCATGCGCAACACGGTGATCCTGGTCGATCAGATCGAGAGCGACGTGGCGTCCGGCCTGACCCGGCGCGAGGCGATCGTCGAGGCCACCGTCCGGCGCGCCCGGCCGGTGGTGCTGACCGCGCTCGCCGCGATCCTCGCCATGATCCCGCTGTCGCGCTCGGCGTTCTGGGGCCCGATGGCGATCACCATCATGGGCGGTTTGTTTGTTGCGACTTTCCTGACCTTGCTGTATCTGCCGGGCCTTTACGCCCTCTGGTTCCGCAAGACCCTCGAGGAAAGCGGCCCCGAGCAAACCGATGCTGCGCCGCAGCATGCGGGAAAAGGACAACTCGCATTTCCACTTGCTGAGGCGGCCGAATAATTGAAGATTGAGCAGGCCAACATGACACTGATCTCGGAACATAGCGAAACCGACACCCGCGAACGGATTCTCGTGGTGGCGGAGCGCTTGTTCCGGCAGATCGGCTACCAGAAGACCACGGTCGCCGACATCGCCAAAGAGCTGCGGATGAGCCCCGCCAACGTGTACCGCTTCTTCGATTCGAAGAAGTCGATCCACGAAGGCGTGGCCCGCGGCCTGATGGGCGAGGTCGAGGTCGAGGCGCAGCGCATCGCGCGGTCGGAGGGGCCGGCCGCGACGCGCTTGCGGCAGATGATGACGACCATCAATCGCATGAACACCGAGCGCTATGTCGGCGATTCTAAGCTCCACGAGATGGTCGAGATCGCGATGCAGGAGGACTGGGAGGTCTGCGTCGCCCATATGGAGCTGATCGGCCAGATCATCGGCGAGGTGATCGCGCAGGGCGTGGCCTCGGGCGAATTCGAGGTCGAGGATCTCGAGGTTGCCGCGCTGTGCGCCTGCACGGCGATGATGCGGTTCTTCCACCCGCAGATGATCGCCCAATGCGCCACCAAGCCGGGCCCGACCATCGATCAGATGATCGATTTCGTCATCTTCGGCCTGTCGCCGCGCGCCCGCGCCCATTGAGCGCCAGACCTGACGTTTTCGTCAGTTGACTCTCCTGTCATTGCGAGCGAAGCGACGTGGTAGCCCGGATGGAGCGCAGCGTAATCCGGGCATTGATCCGCTTGCGAGATCGCCCCGGATTGCGCTGCGCTCCATCCGGGCTACCAAGGGGCTGCACCGTGACCGCGAGAGACCTGCATTTCTACGAGCCGAAGAACGGCCACGGCCTGAAGCACGACCCGTTCAACGCCATCGTGGCGCCGCGGCCGATCGGCTGGATTTCCTCGCGTGACAAGGGCGGCAACGTCAACCTCGCGCCCTACAGCTTCTTCAACGCCTTCTGCTACGTGCCGCCGATCATCGGCTTCTCCTCCACCAACTGGAAGGACAGCGTCGCCAACATCCAGGACACCGGCGAGTTCGTCTGGAACCTGGCGACGATGGATCTGGCCAAGCACATGAACGCGACCGCGGCGCATGTCGCGCGCGATGTCGACGAGTTCAAGCTCGCGGGGCTGACGCAGGTACCCGGCAAGCTCGTCAACGTGCCGCGCGTTGCCGAAAGCCCGGTGTCGTTCGAATGCAAGGTGAGCCAGATCATCCAGCTCCAGGGCGCCGACGGCAAGAAGGCCGAGGCCTGGCTGACGCTCGGCGAGGTCGTCGCCGTCCATATCGACAAGGCCTTCATCAAGGACGGCGTCTACCAGACCGGTCTCGCCCACCCGATCGTCCGCGCCGGCCGGCGGGGCGACTATTTCGAGATCAAGCCGGAAAACATGTTCGAGATGATCCGGCCGGATTGAGCCTGTCCATGTAACCGCCATTGCGAGCCAATGGACGTTTGCCTCACAAATTGCGCAACGCACTCAGTGTCGTCCCTGCGAAAGCAGGGACCCATAACCACGAATGTTCATTGTCGCATTACGCCGGAACGACGAGCTCCATTCACAACACCCGCGGCGGCGTATGGGTCCCTGCGTTCGCAGGGACGACAGTAGTGAGTGTGGCGCGAAATGTACATCAAGCGAACGAATAGGGCTTACGGCGAGTACAGCGCTTTGCCGTCTCACCCGCAATGACGGAAGCGAAAACCACAACAATGTGAAATTTCCGCCCTCGGGGATGAAAAACCGTCACTCGCAACCTCGGGGCGAGCAGTCTAACCTCCCGCGCGCCAGGCCGGATCAACGGCCGGCCAGCAGAGTGGGAGGATGCGATGACACGTCAAGAGCGGCGCGATCCGAACGTTTCACGGCGAACACTTGTCCAGGGATTGGCGGTGGGGGCGGCCGCTGCCGCAACCGGCGTCGGTGGCGCGCTGGCCCAGAACGCGCCAGCGCCTGTCGGGCCGCCGACAACCATCACCAGCCCGCCGCGCGACTTCAGTCCGCGCGGTGCGCCGACCACCTATTTCTGGGACCCCGACGTCATCGCCGTCGATCCGTCCTTCAACGACCTCGCCCAGCCCAACACCTCGATCAAGCGCCTGCACACCGGCCTGTTGTGGGCGGAAGGGCCGGCCTGGAGTGCGCAGGGCCGCTACCTCCTGTGGAGCGACATCCCGAACAACCGGCAGATGCGCTGGTCGGAAGATGACGGCCATGTCAGCGTGTTCCGCATGCCGTCGAACTATTCGAACGGCAATTCATTCGACTTCCAGGGCCGCCAGCTGTCTTGCGAGCATCTCACCCGCCGCGTGACGCGCTACGAGAATGACGGCACCGCGACAGTGCTCGCCGATTCCTATCAGGGCAAGCGGCTGAACTCGCCGAACGACATCGTCGCGCATCCCGACGGCAGCTACTGGTTCACCGATCCGCCTTATGGCGGCCAGCTCTATGAGGGCGAGCCGGACGCGGCCGGCGGCCCCGGCAATTCCGCCGGCAAGCTCAATCCCAGGATCGGCCAGCCGGCGGGCTTCGTGCCGGCCAAGCGCGAACTGCCGACCAATTGCTACCGCATCGATCCCTCCGGCCGCATTGATCTCGTGGTGAGCGAGGACCAGGTGCCGGATCCGAACGGCATCTGCTTCTCGCCGGACTACAAGAAGCTCTATGTCGTCTCGACCGGCAAGGGACCGGGCGATACCGGCGCGGGCGGCAAGGGCGACGTCTTCGTGTTCGATGTCGGGCCCGACAACAAGCCGACCAATGGCAAGCGCTTCAGCGATTTCATGATCGACGGCGTGAAGTGCGGACCGGACGGCATCCGCTGCGACGTCAACGGCAATGTCTGGTGCTCGAGCAATGCCGGCCGCGCGGTCGGTTACAACGGCGTGACGTGCTGGTCGCCGGAAGGCAAGCTGCTCGGCCGCATCCGGTTGCCTGAGGTGTGCGGCAACATCACCTTCGGCGGCCCCAAGCGCAACCGCCTGTTCATGGCCGCAAGCCAGTCGCTCTACGCGGTCTATACCGCGACCCAGGGCGCCGGGCCGGCGTGAGTGAGGCATGGTGAGGTGAAGTAGAGTGTAACCGCGCAGCAAACTGCGCCCCCTCTCCCGCTTGCGGGGGAGGCATAGGCGGCCCAGCGGGCCGCCGTTCTTGGATAGGACGCCGACGCTAAAGCGTCGGCTACGGGTGGGGGTCTCTCCGCGAGTCGTATCGTGGAGACAGCCCCCACCCGCCGCGCTACGCGCGTCGACCTCCCCCGCAAGCGGGAGAGGTGCCGGAAGACTGATCGAACTTGGTAGCATCTGCCCGGCGCCATCCCCCGCTACCTGATTGTCGCACCTCAGCTTTCGGAACTGAACGCGCGGCCTGCCGTTAACAAACGGCGGCTTGGCCGCGTCAATTTCGCTTTATTTGAACAGCGAAGTGTTCACCGGGGACCGGCACTTTCCGATAAGATTATGCATCCGCGCCGCCGATCCATGAGGACCCCACCATGAGCTTCCGCCGCGATTACCTTTCCAAGCCGATCTTCTCCTGGGCGCGTGGCGTGCTGCCGACCATGTCGGATACCGAGCGCGAGGCGCTGGAAGCCGGCGATGTCTGGTGGGACGCCGATCTCTTCACCGGCAATCCCGACTGGTCGAAATTGCTGGCGTTCGCGCCGGCCAAATTGACTGACGAGGAGAACGCCTTCCTGCACGGTCCGGTCGACGAGCTCTGCGCGATGCTCGACGAGTGGAAGATCAACTGGGAATGGCGCGATCTGCCGCCGGAGGTCTGGGCCTTCATCAAGGCCAAGAAATTCTTCGGCATGATCATTCCCAAGGAGTTCGGCGGCCTCGGCTTCTCGCCCTATGCGCATTCCGAAGTGGTGCGCAAAATCTCCTCGCGCTCGCTGACCGCGGCGGTCACCGTGATGGTGCCGAACTCGCTCGGGCCGGGCGAACTGTTGATGCGCTTCGGCACCAGGGAGCAGCAAGACAAATGGCTGCCGCGTTTGGCTGCTGGCCAGGACATTCCCTGCTTCGGCCTGACCAGCCCGGAGGCCGGTTCGGACGCCGCCTCGATGATCGACACCGGCATCATCTGCAAGGGCAATTTCGAAGGCCGCGAAGTGCTGGGCTTGAGGCTCAACTGGCACAAGCGCTACATCACGCTCGGTCCGGTCGCGACGCTGCTCGGCCTTGCCTTCAAGGCCTATGATCCCGATCACCTCGTCGGCAGCGAGGACGAGCTCGGCATCACGGTCGCGCTGATCCCGACCCATCTGCCCGGCGTCTCGATCGGCCATCGCCATCTGCCGGCGATGCAGGTGTTCCAGAACGGTCCGAACTGGGGCAAGGACGTCTTCATTCCGCTCGACTACATCATCGGCGGCCAGGAGCGGTTGGGGCAGGGCTGGAAGATGCTGATGACGGCGCTCGCCGCCGGCCGCGGCATCTCGCTGCCGTCGCTGTCGGCCGCGGGTGCCGCCTATGCCGCGCGCACCACCGGCGCCTATGCCCGCATCCGCGAGCAGTTCGGCATTTCCATTTCCAAGTTCGAGGGCATCGAGGAGCCGCTGGCGCGGATCGCCGGCACCGCCTATCTGCTCGACGCCGCGCGGCGGCTGACCTGTGCTGCGCTGAACGAGGGGCATCATCCCGCCGTCATTTCCGGGATCATGAAGCTGCACGCCACCGAGCGGATGCGGATCGCGATCGACGACGCGATGGACATCCATGGCGGCAAGGCCGTGATCGACGGGCCGCAGAACTATCTCGGCGGGCTCTACCGCTCGGTGCCGGTCGGCATCACGGTCGAGGGCGCCAATATCCTGACCCGCAATCTGATCGTGTTCGGGCAAGGCGCGATCCGCGCGCATCCTTACCTGTTGCAGGAGATGAACGCGCTCAGTGAGCCCGATCGCGACAAGGGCCTGACTGCGTTCGACACCGCGTTCTGGAAGCATGTCGGCCACAGTTTCGCGACCATGTTCCGCGCCTGCGGCCGCAGCTGGAGCTTTGGCCTGTTTGCGCCGGCGCCGGATGCCGGCGATGCGACGGAGTTCTATCGTCAGCTCTCGCGCTATTCGTCGGCGTTCGCGCTGTGCGCCGACATGGCGCTGCTCACCCTCGGCGGTGCGCTGAAGCGCAAGGAGATGCTCTCCGCGCGCTTCGGCGACATCCTGTCCGAGCTCTATCTGCTCTCCGCCGCGCTGAAGCGCTGGCAGGACGAGGGTCGGCAGAAGGAGGATCTGCCCGCGCTCGAATGGTGCATGGCATCGGGCTTCAAGACCATCGAGAACCGCTTTGCGGAGATCCTCGCGAACCTGCCGAACCGCCCGGTGGCATGGCTGCTGAAATTCCTGATCCAGCCGTTCGGCGCGCGCGTCACGGGTCCGTCCGATCGCATCGTGCATCTCTGCGCCCAGCTCGTGCTGTCGCCATCCGCGGCGCGCGACCGCTTGACGCCGGACCTTGCCTTTGTCGAGGACGACGGCGGCATCGCGCGGCTGGAGAAGGCCTTCCGCCTCGTCGCCGCCGCCGAGGATGCGGCCAAACAGTTGCGCGCGGCGCGGCTGCATGACTGGCAGGAGGCGGTCAAGAAGGGCGTCATCACCCAGGATGACGGCGAGAAGCTCGCCGCCGCTCACGAGGCCGTCACAAAAGTCATCGAGGTCGATGATTTTGCGCCGGAGGCGCTGTCCCCGATTTACAAGAAATCCGCCGACGTGCATCAGTTCTTCCAGGAGCTTGGTGAGCAGAGGGCGGCGAGCTGATGGCGCGACCAGTCTTTATCGTCGACGGCAGCCGAACGCCGTTCCTGAAGGCACGCTCCGGTCCCGGCCCGTTCACCCCGGTCGATCTCGCCGTGCAATGTGGCCGGCCGCTGCTGGCGCGGCAGCCGTTCGCGCCTGATACCTTCGACCAGGTCATCCTCGGCTGCGTCAACGTCATCGCCGACGAGATGAATCCGGCGCGGGTCGCGGCGCTGCGGCTCGGCATGGGCGAGCAGATGGTCGCCTTCACGGTGCAGATCAATTGCGGCTCCGGCATGCAGTCGATCGACACCGGCTATCGCTATATCCGCGAGGGCATCTCCGATCTGATCCTCGCCGGTGGCGCTGAGGCACTGAGCCACGCGCCGCTGGTCTGGCCCAATTCCGGCGTGCGCTGGTTTGCCGGCTTTGCCGGTGCCAAGGGGCTGGGCGCCAAGATCGCCGCGGCGCTGAAGGTGAAGCCGAGCTACTTCAAGCCGATCATCGGCCTCGAGCGCGGGCTGACCGATCCGATCACCGAGCTCAACATGGGCCAGACCGCCGAGAAGGTCGGCCATCTCTTCGGCATCACCCGTGCGCAATCCGATGCCTACGCGGCCGAGAGCCACCAGCGGCTGGCGAATGCGCAGAAGCAAGGCTTCCTCAAGGGTGAGGTCGAGACCGCGTTCTCGCGCGACGGCAAGTTCTACGATCATGACGATGGCGTTCGGCCGGACTCCACAGCCGAGACGCTGGCAAAGCTGAGGCCGGTGTTCGAGCGCCCATGGGGCCAGGTCACCGCCGGCAATTCCTCGCAGATCACCGACGGCGCCTCCTGGGTGATCCTGGCGTCCGAGACCGCGGTGGCCAAGCACGGGCTGACGCCGAAGGCCGTCATCCTCGACAGCCAGTGGTCGGCGCTCGATCCCTCGATCATGGGCCTCGGTCCGGTGCTGTCGGCGAGCGCGCTGCTCAAGCGCAACAGCATGACATTGCAGGACGTCGAGACCTGGGAGCTGAACGAGGCCTTTGCCACCCAGGTGCTCGGCTGCCTCGCCGCCTGGAACGACGACAAATTCTGCCGCGAGATTTTGGGACTTGACGGCGCGGCAGGCGAGATCGACCGCGCGAAGTTGAATGTCGACGGCGGCGCGATCAGCCTCGGCCATCCCGTCGGCACCAGCGGCAACCGCATCGTGCTGCATCTGGTCAATGCGATGCAGCGGCTCGGCACCAGGCGCGGCGTCGCCACCGAATGCATCGGTGGCGGGCAGGGCGGCGCGATGTTGATTGAGATGGTGTGATCATGGATTCACGGATCATGGACCTTCTCGCCGATCGCGTGCTCGAGCTCGGGCCGAAGCCGGCCGCTGAGAGCCCGTACAGGAATTTCAAACTGACGCGGGACGAGGATGGCATTGCCTGGCTGCTGTTCGACCGCGCCGGTGCCAGCGCCAACACGCTGTCCGCCGATCTGCTCGAAGAGCTCGACGCCATCGTCACGGCGCTGGAGAACCAGCGGCCGACCGGCCTCGTGGTGCGCTCGGCCAAGAAAAGCGGCTTCATCGCCGGCGCGGACGTCAACGAGTTTCGCGGCGTCACCGACCCCGGCGCGGTCGAGACCCAGATCGGCCGCGCGCATGCGGTGATGGACCGGCTCGAGGCGCTGCGCGTGCCGTCGGTCGCCGTCATCCACGGCTTCTGCCTCGGCGGCGGGCTCGAGGTCGCGCTCGCCTGTCAGATGCGGATCGCGATCGACGATGCCCGGTTCGGCTTCCCTGAGGTGATGCTCGGCCTGCATCCCGGCCTCGGCGGCACCGTGCGCTTCACCGAGCTAATTAACCCGATGCAGGCGATGACCTTGATGCTGACCGGCAAGACGATCGACGCGCGCCGCGCCAAGGCGCTCGGCCTGGTCGATGCCGTGACGCAGGAGCGTCATGTCCGCAACGCGGTCAAGGACGCGGTGTTCGGCCGGCTGAAGCGCGCCAAGCCCGGCATGCTCAACTCGCTACTCAATCTCGGCCCGGTGAGGGGCTTCCTCGCCTCGCGGATGCGCAGCGAGGCCGAGAAGGCCGCGCCGCGCAAGCATTATCCAGCGCCCTATGCGTTGATCGATCTCTGGGAGAAGCATGCCGGCAACCGCGCGGCGATGCTGAACGCGGAGAAGGCCTCGTTCGCCAATCTGATGGTAACGCCGACCGCACAAAATCTGATCCGGGTCTTCTTCCTGCGCGAGCAGATGAAGAAGGTGGCAGGATCCGGCAACAAGGTTGCGCACGTCCACGTCATCGGCGCCGGCGCGATGGGTGGCGACATCGCGGCCTGGTGCGCCAACCAGGACATGCGGGTCACGCTGGCCGACATGAAGGCCGAGCCGATCGCGGGTGCGATGAAGCGCGCCTCCGAGCTGTTCGGCAAGATCATGCGCAGGAAGATTGACCAGCGCGACGCTCTCGACCGGCTGATCCCCGACATGGACGGCGAGGGCGTCCGCAACGCCGATCTGATCATCGAGGCGGTGCCGGAAAAGCTCGAGCTGAAGCAGAAGATCTATGCCGGCCTCGAGCCGAAGATGAAGCCGGGCGCGATCCTCGCCACCAACACGTCGAGCATCCCGCTGCAGGATCTGCGTACCACGCTTGCAACGCCGGAGCGGCTGCTCGGCCTGCATTTCTTCAATCCGGTGTCGCGGCTGCAACTCGTCGAGGTCGTCAGCCATGACAGCGCCGATGCCAGCTTGCTCAGGCAGGCGCTCGCCTTCGTCGGCGCCATCGACCGCCTGCCGCTGCCGGTGAAGAGCTCGCCGGGCTTCCTCGTCAACCGCGCGCTGACGCCCTACATGCTGGAAGCGATGATGATGCTGGACGAGAAGACCGACCAGCGCCTGATCGACGCGGCCGCGATCGAGTTCGGCATGCCGATGGGCCCGATCGAGCTCGCCGACCAGGTCGGCCTCGATATCTGCCTCGATGTCGGCGACATGCTGCGCTCGAAGTTCGGTGACGCGCTGCCGCCGACGCCGGCGTGGTTGCGCGAAAAAGTCGCCAAGGGCGAGCTCGGCCGCAAGACGGGCAAGGGCTTTTATACCTGGAAGGACGGCAAAGCGGAGAAATCGCCTTTGCCGGAGACTGGCCCACGCGTGAGCGATGAAATGATCGATCGCCTGGTGCTGCCGATCTCGAATGTCTGCGTCGCCGCCTTGCGCGAAGGCATCGTCGACGATCCCGACATGGTCGACGGCGCGATGATCTTCGGCACCGGCTATGCGCCGTTCCGTGGCGGCCCGCTCAACTATGCGCGCAGCCGCGGGGTCGACGATATCGTGTCGACCATGCAATCGCTGATGCGCAAGTTCGGCGGGCGATTTGCGCCGGATACCGGCTGGGAGAGCTTCAAGTGACCGACACCCAAGCACCCGAGACTCACGTTCACGCGCCGCCGATCAGCGGCAACGAGCCGCAGGGCGATCTCTGCATCCGCACGCTGGCGATGCCGGCCGACACCAACGCCAATGGCGATATCTTCGGCGGCTGGCTGCTCAGCCAGATGGATCTCGGCGGCGGCGTGTTCGCGGGCAAGGTTGCAAAGTCGCGTACCGTGACGGTCGCGATCGACGCGATGAACTTCCGCAAGGCGGTCTATGTCGGCGATCTCGTCTCGGTGCACGCCAACCTCGTGCGCGTCGGCCGCACCTCGATCACGGTACATCTGGAAGCCTGGGTGCTGCGCCGCCGCGAGCAGCAGTCGATCCTCGTCACCGACGGCAATTTCACTTATGTCTCGATCGACGAGCAGGGCCATCCGCAACCGATCCAGCGCGACGGCGCGACGATTTCGACCTGACGTTTTTCGCGCGAAAACGCCACTGATTCGGCGCAAGTGAAACGCGTCGAAACTGAGACCGGAGCGCTGCCTGATTGCAAAAAGGCGCTTCGGTTCGCAAATAAACCTAGGAACAAACAGGCAGTGACACCGTTGTCGGCCCGGAATCAAACCGAGGCCTACAATGTCAGACAGCTGCGTGATCGAGGTAAATTCACAAACCGCGGGTATCGTGGTGCGCGACGCGCGCGGGTACGCGTTTTTTGCCGCCTCGCACCTTTTCCAGGCCCTTGAAGGCCAAATCTTCCGCAACGCACGCGAGGCCGAGCGTGCGGCGCGACGCCTTGTCACCGGGCAAATTTTGCAGGTCGCTTCCTGATCGGCCAATGAGCTGCGGCGTGCCGTTTGCGTGCGCTGCAGGAGGCTGTATTGATGCATCCGGGTTCACGGAATATTTCCCCGGATGTCGCAGACACAAGGCCAAGCGTCGCAGACACAACAGACACAACAGACACAAGGAGCGCTGCTGTTCGATATCGACGGCACGCTCGCCGATACCGATCCACTCCATCTGGCAGCGTTCAACCGGGTGCTCGGCCCGCATGGACATTCGTTCGATCACGCGCGCTTCGGCAGGGAGCTGCAAGGCTTCTCCAACGCATCGATCGGCGAGCGCTTTCTCGCCCACGAGCCGCCTGAGCGCCGCGCCGGCATCCTCAGCGAGAAGGAGCGGATCTTCCGCGAACTGGTCAGCGGCCAGATCGTGCCGGTGCCGGGATTGATGGCGTTGCTCGACCGCGCCGATCGCGCCGGCGTGCCGATGGTGGCGGTGACCAATGCGCCGCGCCCGAACGCCGAACTGCTGCTCTCGGGGCTGGGTATCGCGCACCGTTTCAAGGCCCTCGTGATCGGCGACGAGCTGGCGCACGGCAAGCCGCACCCATTGCCGTATCTCGAGGGGCTGCGCCTCGCGGGCGCGGCGGCATCGGCGTCACTGGCGTTCGAGGACTCGCGCTCCGGCATTCAGTCCGCGACGGCGGCGGGCATCGCGACGATCGGGATGCGAACCGGGCTCAGTCATGCCGACCTGCTCGCGGCCGGCGCCGTCGCCAGCGCCCGGGCGTTCGACGATCCGGAATTGATCCGCCTGGTTGCGTCGGCCATGTCTTGGTAAGCCATGACTTGGTAAATCGGCATTGCTGCAACGCAGTTCTTAACCCCGGCGATGCTTGCTCGTTGACCTCGGTGCCGAACGGTCGCACCATGGGCGACTCGCCGTTTCAAGGGGGCCGCCGTGGCCGGACTCTCCCATCGCCAGACTGAAATCCTCAACATTGCACGCGCATTCGGCCGGGTCATGGTCGAAGACCTTGCCAAGCGGTTCGAGGTGTCGGCGCAGACCATCCGCAAGGACCTCAACGATCTCTGCGACGAGCGGTCGCTGACCCGTATCCATGGCGGTGCGATCATCGCCTCTGGTGTCGAGAACCTCGCCTATGAGGCGCGGCGCTTCGTCGCCGCCGAGGAGAAGAAGGCGATCGGCGCCGCTGCGGCCGCGCGGATTCCGAACGGCTGCTCGCTGTTCATCAATATCGGCACCACCACGGAAGAGGTCGCCAGCGCGCTCACCTCGCACGAGGACCTCCTCGTCATCACCAACAACCTCAACGTCGCGATGCTGCTGTACCGTCATCCGCGCATCGAGGTGGTGGTGGCCGGCGGCACGGTGCGTCGCGCCGACGGTGCGGTGGTCGGCTCCACGGCGACGCAGCTGATCGGCCAGTTCAAGGTCGACTACGCCATCATCGGTGCGTCCGCGATCGACGAGGAGGGCGCGCTGCTCGACTTCGACTATCGCGAGGTACAGGTGGCGCAGGCGATCATCGCCAATGCGCGCAACGTGATGCTGGTGTCGGATGCGACCAAACTCCGCCGCAGCGCGCCGGTGCGCATCGCGCATATGAGCCAGATCCAGACCTTCGTCACCGACTCGCCGTTGCCTGCGGGCCTCGCCAACATCTGCCACAGCAGAGGGATCGAGGTGGTCGTCGCAATGGACAAGCCGGCCGTCGACATCGACGACAATGGCGCCGACGCGACACCGGCGACGCTGCGCAGCGCGTGATTCCGTATCATCTCGCTGTCATCGCCCGGCTTGACCGGGCGATCCAGTATTCCAGAGACATTCGCGCTTGAGCCGAGACGCCGCGGCGTACTGGATGCCCCGCTTGAAGCGGGGCATGACAGCGGATGCGACGAAGCCGTGCGCAGTGCGGAGCTCTGAATAGTCAGTGCCTTCGCTGACTCGCTGGTGACAAATGGATGCCGCGGCATTCACCCTCCCCTGGAG